>JAJDAE010000133.1 GCA_029262035.1 Candidatus Zhuqueibacterota bacterium | reverse complement strand
CTTACTTTGCTGCGGCCATTAAATCACGCACAACTTTTAAATTCTGTTTTGATTTCTCTATCAACGGCAAGCAGTGGGTTTCGATTGTTATGTGTTCTGTCGGTCTATCCTGCATAATTGCTTGTATTTGCCCTGGCCAATCGACAATCCCTTCACCGACCGGTACACATTCTATCAAAGCGCCTTTGATGGTATCTTTGACATGGATATTTGCGATCCAATCTTTAAGCGCGGTGTAGCCGTCGGGGAAGGGCGGTTCATCCGTGCCCACCGAATTGCCCGGATCCCAGTTTGCCCGTAAAGCCGGGGAGTTTACCGCTGCAAGAATGCGTGCGGTATTGGCGCCGCTGTCGCACCAAAATCCCGGTTCGTTTTCGACTGCTATTACCAAACCGTGTTGCTGCGCTGATTCGGCCACCCGGCCAAAGAGGTCAATTACCTGCTCTTCATCATCTGCATGGTCTTCTTTGCTTCGCATGAAACCAAAAACGATGACCATTTTAGAGTTAAACTGATTTGCCAGTTCGAAAGTTTTGGGTAAAACTTCAGTGATTTCCTGTTCGATGATTTCTTTTTGTTGAAGAGTTCCTTTGAAGGTACCGGGTGAGAGAGCGGTAATTTGAATCCCAAATTCCCCAATCAGCTTTTTAACTTCTTTGACCTTTTCACCATCTATATCAGGGATTCTGTTTTTCCCGATGACCCGCAGTTCATATTTTGTTATGCCCCAGGAAGTGCCAATTTTTATGGCCTCTTTTACATCGGGAGATATTTCATCTGTAACAAATCCAATTTCCATGTTTTCCTCTAAAGATTTTTTGCGGCTTGTACGCCTTCCAGTACTTTTTCCACGTCTTTGAATGAATTATAGATGTGGAGTGAAACTCTGATTCCGTTTAGACCACCTTCATAGATACCACGGGTTCTGAGGTTGTAGTTGTCTGATAAAAAGGATTGGAGTTTGTCCTTCCCAACATTCTTCAAGCGAAAAGTGATCATGGCGCTATGCTCGTCCGGATGCTCAGGGGATAAAACCTCAGCACCCAGGTCACTCAATCCTCTTGATAGCGCCGCTCCCATTGCATGCACCCGGCGCCAGATGTTGGTTAAACCGATTCCCAACAAAAACTCCATTGACGCACCCAGGCCAACAAACAAAGGTACGCTGACGGTACCGTATTCATAACGCTGAGCTGTGGGATTGAGGTGAACTTCTCCCGTGGCTAAGTCGAGGTTGCCTGCATTTGAGTAAGCTCCCACCCACTTCGCTTCGATTGTATCCAGCATTTCCTTTTTTACGTAGAGCAAGCCGGTGCCTTTTGGGCCTACAAGCCATTTGTGACCGCTGGTCGCATAGGCGTCGCAGCCAATTTCATGTGCATTTAGCGGAATCATACCAACGGATTGAGCGCCATCGACAAAGTACCATAGATTATTTGCCTTCGCCAGTTCGCCAATTTCTTTGAGCGGCATAACCTGACCGGTAGCTGTGGTAATATGAGATATGCTTATGGCTCTGGTTTTTTTGGTAATAAGCTTTTCTATCCGGTCAATATTTTCCTGAGCAGAAAGGGTGGAGGGTTCAAATGTTTTCATGCGGATGCCGTCACGCTTTTGACGAACCAACCATGCAATAATATTGCCGACATGCTCATGGGTTGAAGTAATGATTTCATCATTCCGCTTTAGCGGTAAGCCGTTACATACGATACTAACACCTTCTGTGGTATTGCCGGTATAAGCAATCTCGTCCGGAGAGCAACCCATTATGTGACCCGCGTGGGTCTTAATATTGTGCCAAAGGTTTTGGTTATGTCCCGGCTCGGAAATTTCTTCCAATTCATCAATTTTTGATTTTAAAGCATTTATCGAGACATACGGTGATGCACCCAGGCCGGCTGTATTGAGGTAAGTCCTGTCTTTTGTTAAGGGGAAATGCTCGCGGACAAGCGCCCAAAAGGCTTCATCATGTGGATCTACAGCATTAACGGTTGTGGGCAGTTTTGGTAAGGATTCCATTTTTGACGATGAAATCGCCGGCAATGCCATTAACCCGGCCAGGCCGGGTCCGGCAGTTCTAAGAAAATTTCTTCTTTTCATCTAAAAGTTATCTCCGCAGGATAGGATTAAATAACGAGGTAGGTTGTCTTTTAGTAAAAAGATACTTTGAATTTCATTCATTTGCAAACATTTACGGTTTTTTACAGGTAACATCTCAGTCATAAATAAAAAAAATAGCCACAAAGACTCTAAGTCACAAAGGTTTACAAAGTTATAGAAGAGGGTATTTTGAAAGATAAAAGTTCAACAGCCATAAAGTAAAATTTCATAACACTTTCATTTTTACTCTGGGTCCCTTACTGTCTCCGTGCTTTGGTGGCGATGAATTATGCAGGTTAAATTATCGATGACTGCTAAACTATTCTTTGCAAAAATAGCTGATATTATTTGTATAGTTCCCATGTGTTGTATTATTAACATTTTTCACACGGTTTCCTCCCACTGAAGAAGCCTCCTGAGAGGGGATTTTATTGGTTTCGAAAAAACTTTTAGTTGATTGTTATTTATGAAATGAGATATGTTATCTACTTAATTTTTAAAATTCCAAGTTTTACTTTGAAGTTTCATGGACTTGTTTAACGGCATATTTAAATTAAAATAATTGTCTAATCATTTTGGAGGAGAGATGAAATTCAAACGCCATGGCGGTAATCCGATCATTCAGCGGACACCTGGATCATTTCATTCGCTCCATGCTGCTAATCCGGATATTTTATTTTTTAAGGGAAAATACCATCTCTATTTTCGAGGACAGGCGGAAGACGGGCATGACCAGATTGGCTTTGCTTATTCCGGTCCTAATACATTTGATGGAATTAACTGGGTGATGTCGTCGGAAAACCCGATCATCCGGGTCAGTCGGGATCCTGCTGATTTTGATTCGGGACATATTCTGGATCCGGCTACGATTGAACTGAATGGACGAATTTACCTTTATTACTCCGCCCACAACATCGCATGGAAAACTACCAACATCCCTTCCTGTATTGGACTGGCAACCTCAGAGGATGGAACTTATTTTGAGAAACACTTGCACAATCCCATAATAGAAGGAACAGCCCCTGAGATTGTGGCATACAATAAATGCGTTTATCTGTTTTACCAAAGCAAAAACTCTGACGGTTTTTTTGAAATTTATTGCAGCCAAAGCCAGGATGGCGTTTGTTTTGATGAGCAACCGGCACAAAGGGTTTTTGGGCCATCGCATGTTGAGGGTTCTTTTGATCGGTTCAGCATTTCAACGGTGCGGATTTGGCGGGAGAACGGTTGGTTCTATATGACTTATGGCGGGTGTCCGCAATATTATGACTATCCGGTTGCAATCGGATTGGCACGCTCAAAAGATTTGTACCAGTGGGAACGATATCCGGGTAACCCAATCCTGGAACGTGGTCTGCCCGGCACCTGGGATGAAGGCGCGATCTGGTTTGCTACTGTGCTTAAAAAAGACCTAACCTATTACCTTTGGTACGAAGGAACCGGGGCCGGACTAAGTCTGGGTAGCCCGGAAGGCCGGGAGGCTTCCAGGCTGTGTCGCGAGGAAGATTACGGCGGTTATGCTTCCCATTCCTTTTCTCAAGTTGGATTGGCTACTTATAATGGTGATATGCCGGATTGGGACGATTAGATTACCTGATAGGAATTTTCAGCAAACTGCAATATTGATTAAATTAGGCCTGAGTTAATTCATTTCTTAACCTCTTCCTCCCAATAACGAAGTTTCCCAACTCCTGAAGGGTCCGGACTGCCATCGAAACTTAAACCAAACTTTGCCGGTATTTGCTCGTGGAGAACATCAGTTTTACGGATTATTTTAACGGCTCCGGTAATGGCGAAGTGAATGCTTTTTGCATCCTCAACCACAAACAGGTGGTTTGCATCTGTTTCATAATCACCATATTGAACTTTGCCGGAATCGTATGTGTACATCGGTCGGCGCCAATCCCGCACCAGGTCTTTCTGCATGTCGAGTTTGGCGCCAATCAGGTATTTTTTTGTGCCGGTATTTATCGTCAGCCCAACTGCTGCCGGGAATTGCTCGACATCCAACATCTGCACTTGCGCCATGAGTTTTTGAGCGTCTTGTCCTTTCGAGTGCGGGATGAGAACCGTTACAAATGCCTGCAGATCGTTTAAGTAACCATGACGGCCGATGAGCTGGTAAATCGCTTGCTCATCTTGCCAGTAGCGTTTCTGCGTTTCCACCTCTTCATGTAGCCTTGCACGATAGGGGAAATGGATTAACAGGCGCTCGTCACCGCGAACGTCCAGGTTGCGCAGAGAATCATAAGTTGTAACATACCAGCCTGGACCCTGTTCAAGAATCTGCCGGGTATGCCACAGATTGGCCATGGTAAGATAGGTAGATTTCGTGAACCGCACGATGTCAAAAACGACAAACAAATCAAGATCTTTTACATAATTGATGACTCTATCCATTTCATAACCGAGATTGTCATCAATGACCTGCGTCCGCGTCATGTCGTAATGTTCAAGCGTGAGAAAGTCGATTTTTTGGGTACGAACCTGGCGATAGGCGCCCGAAGTTCGGAAGAAATCGAGCATAGATTGCCCCGGTACGGGTGCTTGTTTTTTGGTGGCATAGCGCCATTCCCCTTCTTTTTGTCCCAAGGCTATTTTCCCATCTCGCACAGCGATACGGTTGTGGTAGTAGTCCGCTCTGAAGGCTCCGAACGGGCCACTTGGCATATAATCACGATAGCCGCCATCGTGCAATAAAATGGTATTATTTTTCATCAGCATAACAACGCTGTTTTCATCTGAATGACCATGGTGCATTTTTTCTTCTTCGACGGGAATGGTAGTCCGGAGATATTCTCGAAAAAGCCAACCGCCATCGCCTTCATCGCGGTAATTGTGAAGGAGATAGGTGCTATTTTTGTCCCAGCCATTTCTGAAGACAACCTTCTTGCCAACGATATCATCCAGGACTTCCTGGCTTCCCCCGGTTGGCGCTTCCGCCGGTAGATCGAAGTTGGCCCAAAGGTAGGCATCGGAGAGGTTTAGCGCCAAAAATATGCTTTTTCTTTCGGGCATGGGTTCCAGGTATTTACGGAAATATTGAGCCGCAGCCCAGCGCAGCCGCGGGTCGTTGTAAATTGCGGCGCCTTTTTCAAAGAAGGGTATCATTCGGGTCCAGGAAGACCCCAAATAGGAATCGCCAAAATCCGGAACGATTCCGGCCGGACTCATGAGGGCAAGAAAATAGTTGAAATAATAGTTCATCACCGGGGTTCGGTAGAGGCTTTCATCTTCGCGAACATAGCTGGCGTAGCCGAGCAACGAGTAAAGCCAAATGGCGTTATAGCCACTTGCATCCTCAATTTCCCATTGACCCCAATTGTCATCTGCAATGGCTCTGCCAAGCATGGCCCACTTATGCTGATGCGGGTGATCCGGGAGAACTTTGGCGCCATACAAAAGGGCTTCGGCCCGCAGCATAGCCCTGTTCATTGGACCCCATTCCTGGAAATGGATGAGATAATCAGCGCTTTCTGCAATATTTTCGTCGATAATTTTCCGTTCTTTTTTGCTCAATGAGCCGTGCTTTTGCAGGCTTGCATAAGCGTGAACATATTTCCCAAAAGTGAAGATGTTTGGCAGGGCAGGAAGTTTATCACCGTACTCTGCTCTGGTTTTGTGGAAGTCGGATGGAAAGTCATCTCTGAAATTGCCATAGTTAAGGAGAATTTGCTTGGCGCGATCGAGATATTTATCTTCTTTTGTAATTTCATAAAGATTGGCTGACAGCGCCGCAAGATAGATGTCATTCCCCGGTGGATTATAACCAAAGACATATTCGAGATCGATGTTTTTGCGCCATCTTTCACGGGATGCTTCAAGGTCGTTCCAGCCATATTCAGAAGCAGCCGTGATGTAAGCCATATATTCCTGCTTTGAAATTGCTTTCTCCTGTGCATTTAATCCCACAACTCCGAGCATTAAAATAAAACTGCATAACAAATTTTTACTTTTTAGCATAGAAAACCTTTCATTGAAAATAATGAGCAAAGTATTTAACCTCTATTATTTATAAATCTTGGTATCCCCATAGTGTTTTCATGCCCTGGTGGCGATGAATTCTTCAGGGTAAATCGAAAAGTTTTGAAATAGAACTAAAGCCAAAAACCACCCAGGTTCATCCCACCGTCAACTTGCAAGGAAGTGCCGGTAACAAATGAAGCATCATCAGAAACTAAAAACAACGCTGCTTGTGCAATCTCCTCAGCCTTCCCGGCTCGATTGAAAACAGACGCCTTTTTGAACCCTCCTTTTCGGTCAGAGTCCATTCCTGCTGCAGTCATATTTGTGCGAACGATACCGGGGCAGATGACATTTGCTCTGACATTGTATTGGCCATATTCCAGAGCAATATTTTTAGTCAGCATAATAACGCCGCCTTTTGCTGCATTGTATGCAGGACGATCCTGAGTCGGCATAAATCCGGCAATTGAAGACGTGTTTAAGATGACCCCCTGTTTTTTTCCCATAAAATGCCTGAGGGCAAATTTACTGGTAAGAAAACTGCCGCGCAAATTGGTGTCAATTTGCCGGGTCCAGGAGTCATTAGAAAGCTCGTGCAGTTTGAAATATTCCTCATGCCCGGCGTTGTTGTACAGAATGTCCAAACCATCGAACCGTTTGATGGTTTCGTGAATAAGGTTTTGTGCAGCCGCTTCAAGCGTTATGTCGGTTTCGATAAATAGCGCGTTATTTTTGTTTTGATTGATTTTGGCTGCGGCGGTTTTTCCATCTTCAACATTTTTATCCGCCAGAACAACGGTGGCACCTTCTGCAGCAAATAATTGAGCGGCCGCAAGCCCAATTCCGCTGGCTGCCCCGGTGATGATTGCAACTTTGTTTTCTAATTTGTTCATTTACTTCAATAATACTCTCAGGTTAAATTTGCCGTCAATTACCAACTTGGAACAATGGGATACCATCCCGGGCGTTTGGGGTCTAGTGCCGTCGAAGCATTTTTGTCTTGCATGCGTTCAAGGAAAAGGGCTTCGTATTTTGTCATTTTATCTTCATCTAACTGCACACCGAGGCCGGGCGCATCGCTCGGGGCCATGCAGCCGTCTTTGTATTTCAGCAGACCGCCAACAAGAATATCATCGGTCAAATGGTGGTAGTGCGAATCCATGGCATGTACCAGATTCGGCATGGTGGCGGCGACGTGAAGCATGGCAGTCAGGCCAATACCAAATTCGGTTCCGCTGTGCATACCCACGCTCAACCCGAATGTTTTGCACATCATATCAAGATACTTTGTGTGCAGAAGCCCGCCATAATACCAGGGATCTGTTAAGATAACATCCACCGCGCCCATGGCCACAGCCGGCCCGAGCTGCTCGAATTCGATCACGCTCATATTGGTTGCCAAAGGCTGCGGAACCTTGCTGCGGACGTTTGCCATGGCGTTCAGACCCCAGGCGGGATCTTCATAATATTCAAGATCATAATCGGAAAGTTTATTGCCCATTCGAATGGCGGTTGAAGAAGCCCAGATGGCATTTGGATCAAACCTTAGTTTATATTCCGAACCGAACTGCTCCCGCAATGCAACTATGGTTTCGAATTCATGTTCAGGATCGAAAACGCCGCCCTTTAGTTTCAAAGATCGGAAACCATATTTGTTTACCAACTCTCTTGTATGTCCCACCATTTGTTCGGGCGTTCTAATTTCTCCTTTACCCTCATTATCCGGGTAGCGATAAAAAAGGTAGGCTGAAATCGGCACTCGTTCGCGGACTTTACCGCCCAAGAGTTGATAAACCGGCCTGCCCAACATTTTTCCCTGAATATCATAACAAGCAAATTCGATGGGAGCAAGAAGCAAAGGATGCCGGGATAAGTAGTTGTTTTGACTTATTTTTACACGAATCTTTTCAAGGTTAAACGGGTCTTCGCCAATAACTATATTTCGGACGCCATCGAAAGAAGAATCACTGATCCATGAGAATGTTTCCCCTAATCCGGTAATGCCTTCGTCGGTTTCAACTTCAAGAATGGTTCTCGAAAAAGCGTCAGGTGAACCGTAAGAGTGGCGGGTTGGTGCCTCTATGGGAATTAGCGCTGTTCTGGCTTTGATGTTTGTAATTTTCATTTTTTTGATCTGTAATTTAGAATTCTAAAAAACGCCATATTTTCGGAAAACTTCGAGCGGTGCGCCGCCTGCTTTCAGATCATCCCGTACTTTTTTTTCAGTTTCAAAACGCTCCTCAGAGGTTTCGAGGGCTTTCAGGGTAAGCTCTGCCGGGATGATTATGATACCATCGATATCACCAAAAATATAGTCGCCAGGATTAATGGCTACCCGGGCGCTAGTTTGACCAATAAAATTGATTGGCTTTTCCCATTCGATTATTTCAAAACGCCCGAATGATTCCACCGGGGTTTTGTAACGCGCAAATGCAGGGTATTTCATGTCGATGACATAATCGCAATCACGGATGCCGCCATCAATAACTGTGCCGACACAGCCCTGGCCCCTGGCAGCGGTGCTGGTGATCTCACCCCAATGCGCCGCCACATCATCACCACCGGTGTCCATAACACAAACGCACCCCGGCCACAGGCTTTCAATCATTTCCAGACCGGTTTCCTTTTTATCTCGTTTGGGGCTGCCGCTGCCGCGTACGGTGAACGCCGGGCCGGCGACTTTCATGGATTTATCAAGAGGTTGAATTGAAGAGGCGATGGCCTGATCTGGATAGCCAAACTCCTCAAGCGTATCGTAAATTAATGCAGTATAAAGTCGCTTAAAACGTTTAGATAAATCCGGCCAATTCAAGTCTTGCATGTTGAGCTCCTGTTTTTTTTAAAACCGTTAATTATTCAGCCCAGTTAATCACGTTCGTAGTCAGAGCTCGCTCTGCTTTTTGTGTGCTTCTTCAGAGCAAGTTCTGACTACGAGCCTTAAGTTTCATATCTTTAACTGGTTAGTTGCTGGATTATTTGACAAATTTCGTGACCATTCACATCTGCAAGTTTGATCGTTACTGAGGTATTATCAAATATTGAAAGATATGGGGTTATTTCCGGCTGAATGCGTAGCTAATTTCGACTTCTGCCTGTTTGTTTACTTTGTTTTTGGATACAACATACGGACTATTCTGAACTCTGACCATCTCGAAGTCTGTATTGGCGCCGTTCCAGGTCAGGCCGATACATTTGGCGCCGTCTGGCAGCAGAAGGTTTAATAATACGTCTGAATTTTCTGCTTCGAGAACAAGTTTTATTTTTGAATCCGCTTTTAGGTGCGCGTACTGATATCCGAATGTTGCCTGTGACGATGCATAGCCAATTTTGATACTTGCTTCGTCTTCATTGGCGCTGAGCCACCTCGGTGAGCAACGTACCTTGCGGAAAGAATGTTCCATATCCTCAATGCCAGCCAGCCCCTCAACAAAGGCATAAAGCATGGCCGAAGAGCCCCAGCCGTCGGTTGGCATGGCTTCCGGGCTGGTGCTGTTTTCTTCGGATGACGGCTCGCCACTTGGAAGATACCACAGGTATGTTGCCCCATGTTCTGCAATCATTTGGCGATACTGTTCGAGAGTCTGGTAGCCATATTCCTCGAAACCATGTTCGAAAGCCGCCCGGGAAATTTCGCCGCCGACCAAGGGGAAGATGCCGCCGTTGATATAGCTTCCGCAGATTAATTTGTCATCGCCAAATATGCCGTCAGGAAATGGTGGATCGATTCCGAACCATTCTGCAAATGCGCCCGTGCTGCTTTTTCGGCGTTGATATTCTTCGAGAATTGCCACTGCAATATCATGCGTGGCCAGCCCGCGGTTTATTGCCATCGGCGTGCTCAGGCTTAACTGTTCTTCTTCATCCACACCACTAATTTTGACCGGATTTAATTTAAAAAAATGCGTATAAAACCTGCCATTAAAAAGTAAATAATTACACTGTTTACGAACGTGTGAAGCGATTTTGTCCCAACGGGAGGCATCATTCTTGTTCCCGGAAAATTGATACATTTTTGCCAGCAATTGAGCTGCTTCATAAAATCCGCTATTATCACAGTGAGAAATACCCCAAAACGTGTCATCTGTAATTTGAAAATTCAACCATTCATTTCGCCCGGCCGTATAGTCAAAGTCCCATGTATCGATCGTATAAGGTCGTTTGACGAGGCTGTGCTTTTTGTCCCATCGAAGAGAATGAGTATATGTATAGTTTAAAGCACGGTCAAGCGCCGGAAGGATAGTCTTCAGCCAATCGTTATCTCCCGATGCTTGCCAGGCGAGGTAAGCAGCTTTTACGAAACGAAATTCGACATCAGCCTCAACCGGGACACGCACCCATTTTTCCCAATTTTCCCGTTCACCGGAATTTTTTCCCGGGTTTGTCAATACATGATCAAATATCCGGCCGTTGGGTGCCTGTGCGTTGGCAAAGCAATCGACAGCGCTCAGAATATCAGATTCAATATATTTCCCGCCGCGCATGATATCGGAATGATCCCGAATCCAGAGAGCGGGACTATCAGGTGAACGAAAGCCGCGAACCCGGTCGCCTTCGATATTCAGCTCTATCAGATCGGCTTGTAAAAAAGCAAGAATCTGGGCACAAAATTTTTCCCAGACACCGGAAGAAGTCTTTATTTGCAACATTTTTAAAGAGTACCCTTTATGAATCAGAAAAATGAAAAAA
>JAJDAE010000132.1 GCA_029262035.1 Candidatus Zhuqueibacterota bacterium | reverse complement strand
TACAAATGATCTCGGTTTTGGTTCACAAGTAACCAAAAACAGCGAGATAAGGCTTTTAAATAAAGACGGAAGTTTTAATGCGCAAAGAGTTGGGCTCTCAACGCTGGAGTCGTTGCATTTTTATCATTCTTTACTCACCATGTCCTGGTTTCGTTTTCATGTCGTGATCCTTTTGACCTATGTTATAATAAATATTCTGTTTGCAGGCTTGTACTTAATGTTCGACGGCCTTAATTTAAGTCAGCCTCAAGGGAGTGACTTACTACAAAATTTTCTTGATGCTTTCTTTTTTAGTATTCAGACTTTTACAACGGTTGGGTATGGATACTTAACGCCAAACGGCCTGGCAGGTAATATAATAGCTGCTATAGATGCCTTTGTTGGGCTAATTGCATTTGCTTTTGCAACGGGATTGCTGTTTGCCCGCTTTTCAAGGCCGACCGTTGATATTCTGTTCAGCAAAAAGGCAATTATTGCACCCTATAATAATATTAAGGGGTTTATGTTTCGTTTGGCTAATACCCGAGAAGGGCAATTGATTGATTTTCAGATAAAAGTCTTGTTTAGCGAAATGTCTGGTAATAAAAATAATAGGAAGAGAAAGTTTAAAAGTTTAAACCTTGAAAGAGAGTCAGTTGTTTTTTTACCACTGTTTTTGACAGTGGTACATCCCATCGATGAAGAAAGCCCTCTTGCAAATCGAACAAGCGAAGATCTGCAAAAGGCTAATGCAGAGTTTTTGATCATCATTCAAGCCTTCAATGAAACATTTTCCCAAACTGTTCATAAACGGACGTCGTATAAGTGGCATGAGCTGGTTTGGGATGTAAAATTCCGCAGTCTATTTCAGGAAGAGTCTGATTTTGTAAAAGTCGACCTCAGTGGACTTCACGATTATGACCCGGTCACTCTTCAAGAAGATTAAATTTTATTTTGCTATAATTTGTTGATTTTATAATTATTGTTGTTATATTGGTCATAATTAGGTAATAATTCGAGAGCTCTATGCAGCACTTCTGTTTTAGTAACAGGATTCTCCCTTTAATCATTACTAAAGTTTTTAGATTTCTAACTTTCATTGCCAGTTCTTTTTGTCATCATATAGGGTTTTAATATTTCAAAATGAAAATTCTGTTTCAGTAATAATACTTATGTTTTAGTGTATTAATTATGCAAGCGGAGGCTCAAAATGAAAGAGTTCGTAGAATTCGTAGTTAAGTATTTGGTTGAGAACCCGGATGAGGTTAGAGTGAATGCTATTGATGGAGAAAACACAATTGTAATTGAACTACGTGTGGCACAACCCGATATGGGAAAAGTACTCGGGAAAAAAGGTAAAAATGTTCGGTCACTGAGACTTTTACTAGCGGCAATTGCAGCAAAAAGAGGTAAGCGGGCAACACTGGAAGTACTTGAATAAATTTTTTAAATTTTAATTTGGAGTTTCAATGGCGAGCGATATAGACGAAATATCAGTTACTTATGAAGAAGACGGCATAGAGGTTGTAAAAGAGTTGGATAAAGAGATCCTGTCAAAGGGTGCGTGGTCAACTATTTTATTTAAATATCAGGATTGGGATCGCCAAAAAGAGCAATACGGCGCAGTAAAATATACCATACGGAGATACCGTAAAATGAGTGGGGTGTATCGCCAACAAAGTAAATTTAATATTTCCAGCAAAGCTCAAGCTGAAAAAATTATTGATATTTTGCAGAAGTGGTGTTCCGAGCCTGAATAAAATCGTAAAACCGTAGTCATTGGTAAAAAGTGGAAGAAAGTGGTTTGCCTTCCTTGATTTCTCCCTTTAAGAAGGGGAGATTAAGAGGGGTTATAATAATAAAGCAAACCATTTTCTTCTTTCTCCACCCGTGAGTGAAGTTTTACATAAAAACAATTACATATTTCTCCTGTACTGCCCGCCGACCTCAAACAGGGAGGTGGTAATTTGTCCCAGCGAGCAGCTCTTAACAGCCTCCATAAGCTCTTCAAAAACATTAGAATTTTGCACCGCAGCTATTTGAATTTTTTCGATAGCTGATTTTGCTTGGGCATCTTTGTCTTTATGGAGATTACGCAGCATTTTGATTTGATACTCTTTTTCCTCCTTTGTAGACCGAATGACTTCCTGGGGTATAATTGTGGGAGAGCCTTTGTCGCTGAGAAAGGTATTTACGCCGATTATGGGATAATCTCCACTGTGTTTGAGTGATTCATAATACAAGCTCTCCTCCTGAATTTTGCTGCGTTGGTACATGGTTTCCATGGCACCAAGTACGCCGCCGCGTTCAGTCAGTCGGTCAAATTCAACCATCACGGCTTCTTCAACCAGATCGGTTAGTTCTTCGATGATGAATGAGCCTTGCATGGGATTTTCATTTTTTGCTAGCCCAAGCTCTTTATTGATGATAAGCTGAATGGCAATGGCGCGTCGAACCGATTCCTGAGTAGGTGTAGTGATTGCCTCGTCGTAGGCATTGGTGTGAAGCGAATTACAATTGTCGTAAATGGCGTACAAGGCCTGCAAGGTGGTGCGGATATCGTTAAAATCGATCTCCTGTGCATGCAAGGAGCGGCCGGAAGTCTGGATATGATATTTCAGCTTTTGGGTTCGATCGTCAGCACCGTATTTTTCCTTCATGGCCTTCGCCCAAATTCTACGTGCCACACGGCCAATTACGGCATACTCAGGGTCAATACCGTTGGAAAAGAAAAAGGATAGATTCGGCCCGAACGCATTAATATCCATGCCGCGACTGAGATAATATTCTACGTAAGTAAAGCCATTACTTAGAGTCAGTGCAAGTTGTGTAATCGGGTTAGCGCCAGCCTCAGCGATGTGATAGCCGGAAATCGACACGGAGTAAAAATTTCGAACTTTGTTTGTGATGAAATACTCCTGCACATCTCCCATCAGACGCAGTGCGAATTCAGTGGAAAAAATACAGGTGTTTTGCGCCTGGTCTTCTTTCAGGATGTCGGCTTGAACGGTGCCTCGCACTTGCGACAGTGTATCCATCTTAATTTTTTCGTAAATTTTAGAAGGCAAAACCTGGTCGCCGGTTGCACCAAGCAGCATCAACCCCAGACCGTCATTGCCTGCCGGTAATTCACCTTGGTAGGCTGGACGTTCACCTTCTTTATACATGATATTGATTTTTCTTTCAACTTCTTTTTGCAAGCCGTTGTCCTTGATATACAATTCACATTGTTGGTCTATGGCAGCGTTCAAAAAAAATGCCAGTACCATGGAGGCCGGTCCATTGATGGTCATCGAAACCGATGTTTTCGGATCGGCCAGATTAAAGCCTGAGTACAGTTTTTTTGCATCATCCAAGCAGCAGATGGAAACTCCGGAATTGCCGACTTTGCCGTAAATATCCGGACGATGATCCGGGTCGCGGCCGTAGAGCGTCACTGAGTCGAAGGCCGTAGAAAGCCGCTTTGCCGGCATGTTCAGACTGACATAATGGAACCGGCGGTTGGTGCGCTCCGGCCCGCCTTCACCGGCAAACATGCGCGTCGGGTCTTCACCTTCGCGCTTAAACGAATAGATTCCTGCAGTATAAGGGAAGCGCCCCGGAAGGTTTTCCTGCGTGGCCCAGCCGACTATTTCGCCCCAGGCTTCATATTTAGGCAACGCGACCTTAGGGATTTTTGTGTGCGACAGACTTTCAGTATGGGTTTGAATGGCAATTTCTTTCTCACGTACTTTGAAACGGAACTCGCTCGAACGATAGTTTTCCATGCGTTCTTCCCAACCCTCGATCAAGGTACGCAAACGCGGGTCGAGGTTCGGAGCCATTTGTTCATAGGTTTTTTCAAGCCGCTGGATTGCATCACGATTTTCTGCTTCATCATTTTCCTGTAGGATTTCAGCGGATTTTTTCAGGGCGAAAAGTTTTTGTGCAATATTTTTTTGCGCCTTTGACCATTTATTGTAATGTCGGATCTGGTCGGAAATTTCTGATAAATAACGAACGCGCTTCGGCGGGATAATGTGGATTTTCTCCGACATTTTTTCGGTAATCTGAAAATTAGATTTTAAGTCTGCTCCGGTTTTTTCAGCAATACGATTCATCAAATTTTTGTAAAGCGTGTTCATACCCGGATCGCCAAATTGCGAAGCAATGGTGCCATAAACCGGCAGTTCGTCTTCTTTGGCCTCCCAGAGTTGGTGATTACGCTGATACTGTTTTTTTACGTCGCGCAAAGCATCAATGCCGCCGCGCTTGTCAAATTTGTTTATGGCGATGATGTCGGCAAAGTCGAGCATATCGATTTTTTCGAGTTGGGTAGCTGCGCCGTAATCCGGTGTCATCACGTACAAGCTCAGGTCGGAATGTTCGGTGATTTCCGTGTCCGATTGCCCGATGCCCGACGTTTCTAAGATGATTAAATCGTATTGTGCAGCTTTTAAAATCATCAAGGCTTCTTTTACGTAAGCTGATAAAGCCAGGTTGGATTGGCGGGTGGCGAGGGAGCGCATGTAAATCCGGTCATCATACGCAGAATTCATCCGGATACGATCGCCAAGAAGTGCGCCCCCGGTTTTTCTTCTGGATGGATCCACCGAAACCACCGCGAGCGTTTTGTCTTTAAACTCCTGCAAAAATCGCCGCAAGAGTTCATCAATTAAAGAAGACTTGCCGGCGCCGCCAGTACCCGTTATGCCGAGTACCGGTACTTTTGAGTTGGCCGCTAATTTATGGGTTTCATCAAGTACCGCTTTGGATTCTGCCGGAAAATTTTCCGCCGCTGATACAAGCCGGGCAATCGCATTAACATTTTTTTCTTTAAGAAATTTAATTTCACCATTAAGCTGGTCTCCGATGGGGAAATCAGATTTTTGCACCAAATCATTGATCATGCCTTGCAAACCCATTTCCCGACCATCGTCCGGAGAATAAATCCGGGTAATGCCGTAGTCCTCTAATTCTTTGATTTCCTTAGGTAGAATAACGCCGCCGCCACCTCCGAATATTTTGATGTG
>JAJDAE010000131.1 GCA_029262035.1 Candidatus Zhuqueibacterota bacterium | reverse complement strand
GAAAACCAAGATTTTAATTTTATGATAAATGAAACGATATGAGGTTGACTCCGAATAAAACCGGGGCAGTGCCGAACCACCACCCCTGTTTGCAAAACATTACGACGGGTCTACCAATCCCAGCCGTTCCAGGTATTGCGGTTGCGCTTTTAAGGCGATGCGGGCGACGCCGCGGAAATCACTCATCCAATCGTCCAGTTCAGCCAGGGATTGGTCGCGGTCGTGGGTGGCGCGTTCGGACTCGCTGGTTTCTTTCAGTTGCGCCTGGTGTTTCTGCTGCATGGTTTCCACCAGCGCCTTACCGGCGTTCAACCGCTCCGACGTTACTTTAACCCGCGCCAACTTGTCCTGAATTGCCTGGGAGCTGAGCGCCGCACCGTAAAAGTTGAGCATCTGCATATAGGATTTGTCGTAGGCAGACTCCCGGTCGCCGCCCAGGTCGAGCTGGCTCAGCAGATTGCGCTCCCGCTTAAGGACGATGCGCGACAGACCCACCAGTTCCATGTACTCGCCAAAAGCTGCCCGGCGGGCTGCATGCTGGTCGTCCGTGGCACCCAATTTCTCGCCGAACTCTTTTTCCTGTTGCTGGTTCAAGCCAAGTGTGGTATCGTAAAGTGTCTTACCCGCCAGCACCGTCGGCTCATCATAACCGTAATTGGCCAACACCGGCTTAACAACCTCGTCAGTTTGAGCCACATCCAGGAAAAGTTTGTACTTTGCCAGGCGTTCGTTAATAGAAAGCAGATTAACATCCATAAGTACCTCCATGTAGGTTTGAATAAATGGGGAGACGTTTACAGGAACCCCCTGCAACTTCCCGGTTTTATTGTTTTTGTTGCCGTTTTCCTATTTTTAACTGCGGTTTTACCATTTTTGGCAGACGGTTACTCATTTCCAGGTGCGGTTTTACCATTTCTGGCAGACGATGACTCATCTCTGGGTGCGGTTACATCATTTCCGTGTGCGGTTGAACCATTTTATGGTACGGTTGTATCATTTCTTGGTGCCTCTGAATCGTTTTCTGGTGACGGTGAATCATTCTTGGATGCGGTTGAATCATTTCTTGGTGCCTCTCAGTCATTTTCGGGCGAGCTGGAGTGTTTTATTTCCCGTAACCCGCCTGAGTATGAATCAAATTACCGCACCAACAACATTTTACCATTTTTCTGAAACGGACGTGAGTCCGGCGAATTCGGTTGGACCGTAACCTGGTAAATGTAAACACCACTGCTCACCTCAATGCCGGAGTCATTTTTACCATCCCACACGACTGAATAAGTCCCGGGATTTTGTTGCTCTTGCACCAGCGTTCTGATTTCCTGCCCCATCAGATTGTAGATTCTAAGCTGGATTAAACTGGCCTCGGGAATTTGGTATTGAATCCGGGTCTCCGGATTGAAAGGGTTAGGATGGCTGGAGAGCGCTGTTGAACTCCTTTGCAGTTCAGCAGTATTGAGTTTTGTCAGTTGCTTTTGCTGATTTTGTGGCGTTGATTTCCCTAAAAGCCTTTGAGCCTCAACAACCAACGGGTCATTAGGATACTTCGTTTGCAATTCGGAAAATGCCGCCTCGGCGCTTTGCCTGTCTCCCAGGTTCAACAGATACACCACCATCTTTTGAAACAGGGTAATCCTTTCAACAGCATTATTTGAAAAGGAAACGATATTGTCTTGAAGTTTGACCAGGGCATCGGTCGCATTATCCTGCCCCAATGCATACCACGCCAGATTGAGCCGCGCCACACCAGCCATTTCTTCGCCTACATGTTTTGCAATAAGTTGAGTAAGATAACCTTCCAACCCGGGTTTGCCACTTGCGGCATGAGAGATACGCAGCACATTGAGGGCCGAGAAGGCTTCATCGGACAAGGGCGCCAGTTTAATAATGTCTCTGCTTATTTGCATGGCGCTGTCGTATTTTGCTTTCTGGTATAAGATGAAAGCCTGCCATAACTGCTGGTTCAAACTGTCCGTTTCATTGAGCTCATTGTCGTCTGCTACGGGTGAAGTTTCCGTATCTGCGTTAATTGCGCCTGTTAACGGTCTGCTGCTATGCGGATCGGAACCGGTCCACCACGGGTTGTAGTCGATAGCCGAAGGATTTTCAAAAATGCTTGAACTTGGCGATGAGCTACCCCACCAATTCTTCTCAGCCATTGATGTGCTGCCATAAAGAATAGAGGCCTGGTAACCGTTTGCATTGTAGTTTTCGTAGATGCTGTTCCGGCCGCCGCTTGGCGGTAAGGTGTTCTGACCCAGAAAAACCGTACAGCTATAAGCCGCGTAGACGCCGCGGTCGCCGTTTCGTCGAATGACGTTGTCGCCCCAGGTTGGGAAGACGCCAAAGGAAGGCGTTGCCCCACCATAACAAGCCACGCCGTTGTAATCACTGTAGGTGATGGTGCTATTGGTGAACTTAGGCGCGGCCCCGTTTTGAATAAGCACGCCGGTTCCGCAGTAGTTAATCATGGTGTTGGACACGGTTGGTGAAGCGCCGTTGATGGACAACCCATAATTTGCATTCTTGATTTTCGCGTATAGGATATTGGAGCTGCTGCCGCTGGAACTGTTGATGAGAATGCCATACCAGTCACTGCCACCGCTACGGTCGAAGGTGACTGGGTTAGCTGACGTGCCATTGACGTCAAGCGTGCCGTTGATGGTGAGTTTGACGCCGGAGTCAAACTCTATGGTCGTACCATCCTCTATCGTCAGTGTTTTTCCTGATGCAATGGTTAAATCCTCCGTAAGCAAAACATCACCACTTAAAGTGCCACCGTAGTTTTCAAGCGTGTATTTGAGGGCTTCGTAGGCGTTGATGCGGCCAGCGCCAAAAAAATCAGGGTTACCAAGATTTTCGGCTGTTGACTTGAGTATGGATGTTACGTTGACACGAGTCAGGTCTGGGTTAATCGACAACATCAAACCAGCCAGCGCCGACACCAATGGAGCCGCGAACGATGTGCCACTGATCTGATTATACCCAAGGCCCTCTGTGGTCACAATTCTAAACCCTGGTGCCGATACATCTGTCCATTCCCTGCCGTAGTTGTAGTTAGATGGATGACCGTCGGCAAAAGTAGTCGCAGCTACTCCAATAACACTATTATAATCGGCCGGTGTGGGGCGGAAAGGAAAACCACATGGTCCTGGAAATTTAAGGTTGCCAGTAGCGGCTATCACGATCTTGCCCATTGCTATGGCATTTCCAACCGCCGTTTTAATTGAATTGAAACTTTCTTCGCAGCCGCCAGCTCCTTTCGTTACAAAACTACAGTTGATAATTTTGACTGCGTTATCATTATAAGCAGCTATAAGTTGTGCCTCTGTGCTTCCAGGAATACCGGCATCATTAAATGCGAAGGGCTTTATGCGAATGTTCCAGCCAAGGCTGGCAATACCAATGCTATTATCAGTCTCCGCCGCCACCACGCCGGAGACTGCATTGGAGTGTGCTATGTTCGAGGTACCTTGTGTATTGGTATTTGCGCTTAAAATAAATTTATTTTGCAGATCTGGGTGCGTTGTAACGAAGTTTCCCGGGTCAACAATGGCAACGATAACATCAGGGTCCCCCGTTGTCAAGTCCCAAGCTTTTTCAGCATCGACTTTCTTCAAATTCCACTGGTCGCTAAAGGATGGTGAAGTAAAACAGGGGGTGACGTCGTTATAACAATTGTCGTTAGGCTCTTTCAGCGCCAGCGTCTGCACCGGGGGATGCGCATAAATGATATCTTCCATGCTTTCAAGTTCGGCAATAATTTCATCGATGGCAACGGCCTTTTTGAACTCGATACTATACAGTTGTGACATATCGGTGATCTTCACCAGTTCAGCAGTCCGAACATGTTTGCGCCAGACATCGCCCCATTTGGCCGACGGAATGAGTTTGTAAAAAATGATCTCCTCATGTTGCTTTTCTAAATCAGAAAAATATTGCTTAATAGGTTCGAATTCGACTTTGAAGTCTGATAGTTTTGCTGTTTGCTTTCCTTCTGCAACGTTGAATAGCGGCTGTTTGAAATGAACCGTGATGCCGTTTGATAGCGTGCGGCCATTTTCGATAAAAATCTGACGTTTATTCGTAGTTGTTTGGGCGAATGTTGGCGTGGCAATCAAAAACGTTGATCCATAGCAAATCGCCAGCACCAAATAGCTCAGAATATACTTTTTTGTCTGCATGTGTGCCTCCTTAAATGGATTTACATTTTGTTATTTCAGATTGATTTTTGTTTCCCAATACGTTATCATTAAAAAGCCCTTGAGGACATAGTTAGCCACCTCACTTTAATTTAGTGAATACAATTGTTTGGTCGCGATTGTAGCAGGGTAACAACCTTGGGGGCTGTTTTATTGCTTTTGCATAATTATCACCACCTTTCATCTCAAATTAGCGTGCCTGTAAAAAATAGCAAGAAGCAGAATACGGGTTATCTTTACAATCACCGTATCAGCAGCATTTTGTTTGTCGCAACGGTTCCGTTGTCAACCTGCAGGCGGTAAAAATAGATGCCACTGGCAACCTGAACACCGCTGGCATCCGTTCCGTCCCAGGCAGATTCATGCAGACCCGGACTGAGTTGCTTACGAATCAGGGTTTTGATTTTTCGCCCTAAGATGTCAAATATAGACAAATGAACGTGTCCCGGACTCCGGGTTTCAAACAAAATGGTGGTTCGCGGGTTAAAAGGGTTAGGATAGTTGTGGTGCAGGATGAAGGTTAACTCATCTGTCATGGCAGGGGATGATTCTACATGAGTGATACCGGTCTGAGTGTGCAATATGCTACCCCATCCACCGACCAACCATCCTATCTGTTCGCCCACAAAATCAATATCACTTATTACGTTGGTTGTAATATGGAGAAGCTTTTTCCAAGTAGCGCCCCCATCTTCAGTGAACAGAGGGCCATCGAAACCAAAAGCCAGGCCATGCATTGCATCGGTAAAATGAAGCGCAGTAGCAAGGATAGTCTCACCCCCATCTGACTCTATCCAGGTTTGTCCACCATCTGAGGTTCTGAACAGATTCCGGCCTGCGGCCCAGCCAATCTGTTCATTTAGAAAGAAGATTACCCCTGCGCCGTTTGTGGATTGTTGACTCCATGTTTCGCCACCATCATCGGTGTGATAGATGCTGCCGTTTACAACCCAGCCTTTGCTTTCGTTGACAAACGCAAGCCCGCCAATACCTGCAGCTACCACGCCTACGCCCTGCTCTTGCCATGTAGCGCCGCCATCAGTTGTGTGCAGAATAGTACTACCGACTATCCAGCCGGCGCTGTCATTAACAAACTGAACCTTCGAATAAGAGCCCGCAGGAACCTGTTGTTCTATCCAGTTTATGCCGCCATCTTCACTTTTCAAAACACCGCTGCCAACCGCCCAAATCAGTTGATTATTTACCGCATAAATGCCATCTAAATCATAACCTGACATAATTTTCTGCGGCTGCCATGTGGCGCCGCCATCGCTGCTTTTAGCGATGATGCCCTCTACGATTCCGGGTCGTTGTAATAGGCCGACAACCCAGCCGGTCTGGTGATCTATAAAGTCAACATCTTCCAGGCTAGCCCCTGTAAACTCTGTTATTGCAGGTATAATAGTCCTACCGCCATCAGATGTTCGGGCAAAACCGACCCAGCCGGAATTTTCATCGAAGAAATGTAAAAATTTTGAAGGCGATGATGAGATTTTTTGCCAGGTTAGGCCGCCATCAACCGTTTGATATAAACCTTCTGTTGCATTAAGACTTACTGCCATAGTAACCCAGCCTACAGACTCATTTAGAAAGAAGACATCTTTCGGACTTTCGGCCGGGATTAACTGTTCGCCCCCTCCCCACGTTTCACCGCCATTATCGGTACGCCAAACTTCGCCAAAGAAACCAATGACCCAACCGTGTGACGAATCAGCGAAATGAACCAGCCTGCCACTACTCGCTACAGTGGTATCACTCTGCCAGGTTTTCCCGCCATCTTTTGTAAACAGTAAGGGAACAAAACTCGGCCCTGCTGCCCAGGCCTTGAGGCTGTCAAGCATTGTAATGGATAGAATCCTCGGCGAGCCGAACTTTTCAAATTCGCTGCTGTCCCAGGTACGACCGCCGTCTCTTGTGTAATAAATCCGATCTCCTTCTCCCCCAGCCAATCCATGTTTTTTGCCGGAGAAAGTAATAACTTCAAAGTCAGTCTCAGTGCCTTCAAGCTGCACTGACCAGTCTTTACCGCCATTCTCAGTATGGATAATTACTCCTGCTGAGATGTCATCAATCACGCCAGCCGCCCAGCCGCATTGGCCGTCGATAAAATCAATAGATTGATACCAAACATTCATACCAGTCTCTTGAATTTCCCAGGTTTCACCACCATCGGCTGTGTATAAAATCGTGCCTGCTGTTGAGGCAAACCAGCCCTGTAAAGAATCTGCGAAGTCGACGGCAAAAATAGGGTTACCTGTCGGCAATGGATTTTGCCACTGCCAGGTCTGAGCCAAACAGGAGAAAGAAAAAATGAATTGAAAAAGTAATATTAAACGGCACTGTGTTTTTAACATATCATTGCACCTCCATAGAAAATTCTAAAACTCAACGTCAACCTTGTTCTAAAAAGATATACAAGTTTCAAGGAAATAAACTCCAAATCACACAACGTGAAAACTTTTTTACAAATCTACAATATGGTTTTAATGTCTTGCTATTTTTGAAACTTCGGGATCATTTTAGAAAGAGAAAATATCTCACATTCGGGAGCAGATTCATTCACTGGAGTAGATTAATAAATCTATAGCAATAAAGTCAACAAAAAGTTTATCTCCTTATCTCGTTCCACCGGTCTCCGGTGGAATGCCTGCCTGGACGCTCTGCGTCCGATTGATTACAGCGACCCCATTGTTCGACGCGGAGCGTCTGGTTAGGCATTCTCCACGCAGGAGCGTGGGAACGAGACTACGCTTTACAATTCCAGGTTATCTTACTTTTAGCGAAAGCAAAGCATTTTCCTTAGTTTAAAATTTTCAAATAAAAATCCTCCTAAATCTGTTGCTTTTTTTTATCAAATTCCATATTATCCGAATCTACTTATTTTAGGCTAATTAGGACTTCTATGACAAACTTTGATTCAAATTACTGGGCGTTGATTTTGGGTGGATCGAGCGGCTTTGGATTGGCGACCGCTCAAAAACTCAGCCAGCATGGTATGAACATCTGCGTGGTACACCGCGACCGTAAAGGTGCAATGAGTCGCATCGAACCTGAATTCGATAAAATTAAGGCAAACGGCGTGCAATTTTTAAGCTACAATGTCAACGCATTGGCGCCCGAAGGCATCTCACAAGTACTTGATGGCCTGGAAACGGCGATGGGTGCAAATGGTAAAGTCCGCATGATGATGCACTCCATTGCCTACGGCAACCTAAAATTGTTGACCGCACAACACGAAAAAGCACACACCAAATACGAAAATATATTGAAAGAACTTAGCGCTGAATTAGATGTCGAGGGTGAAAAATTACAATTGGCGCTGGATAAATTATTTGAAGCAGGGCACGAGGGCGCTGTAAATTTGACGTCTCCGGCACAATACAGCAATACTGAATTTCTGGAAGATGAAGATTTCGCGCTTACAATATACAGTATGGGCAGCAGTCTGGCAACGTGGGTCAAAGCAGTATTCCAACGCGGCATGTTTACCAATGATGCCCGCGTCCTGGGAATGACCAGCGAAGGCAACGATATTGCGTGGAAAGGCTACGCAGCAGTTTCTGCCGCAAAAGTTGCACTGGAATCCATTGCCCGTTCCATCGCAGTTGAATATGCACCTTTCGGCATTCGCGCAAATATAATACAGGCAGGTGTAACCGATACACCGGCGCTTCGCCTCATTCCGGGCAACCAACACCTTAAGGCCACAGCTAAATTGCGTAACCCGTTTAAGCGGTTGACAACCCCACCTGATGTTGCCGATTTTATTTACCTCATGTGTCAGGATGAAGCGGCCTGGGCAAATGGTAACATTATTCGCGTTGATGGCGGCGAACACATTTCCGGCTAACTGCATCTGAGAGAAAATATGATTTATTTACACGGCCTTGGGCATTTCCATCCGCCCAATATAATTAATAATAAATTCCTTGAAGACTTGGATATTGGAACCAACGACCAGTGGATTTTGGAGCGGGTCGGCATCAAAACGCGGCGTACGGTTTTGCCACTTTCTTACATTAAAGAAACCCTGAATCGGGATCCGCGTGCGGCTCAGGAAGCTGAAGAGTATAGCAATGCCGTTACCGGTAAAAATGCCGCAGAAGAAGCTTTAAAAAATGCCGGCGTGGATCGCAGTCAAATCGGAATGGTGATCGCTGGAGGGTGCAGCCCGGAAACCCTAACACCGGCTGAAGCATGCACCATTGCTGCCGAACTTGGTATAGAGGCAAAGGCGTTCGATTTAAATTCTGCCTGTTCGAGTTTTGGCAGCCAAATGTACTTTTTGTCGCTCATGCAGCCTGAAGCCCTGCCTGAATTTATTTTGCTGATCAACCCTGAAAACAATACGAAATCGATAAATTATTCTGACCGCAATACGGCAGTACTTTGGGGTGATGGTACCAGCGCCGCTGTAGTTTCAACAAAAGTACCGTCGCGAGCTAAAGCCACATTTTTTACAATGACTTCCAGTCCGGAAGGTTGGAGCAAGGTCAGAATTCCGCGCATGGGATATTTTGAGCAGGAGGGTGCAACCGTGCAGACTTTTGCAATAAAAAGAACCATACGCTGCTACAATGAAATCAGAGAGAAATTTGGTGGACAGCCTTTTTTGATCAGCCATCAGGCAAATCTAAGAATGTTGGAATCGGTTTGTACCCGCTGTGAAATTGAACCTAAAAATCATTTATTTAATGTTGATGAATATGGCAATACGGGTGCAGCCGGTGCGCCTACTGTTCTAAGTCAAAACTGGCATAAATTTACAGCCGGAGATAAAGTAGCCCTGGTTGTTGTGGGTGCCGGTTTAACCTGGTCAAGCATGGCCATTGAATTTTTAAACTAAGGATATTATGAAATATAAAGAATTTCTTGAGCGTTCTCATTTCAACAAAGAGGAATTGATTGCTTCGGCCTATGGCAGACTGGTGGATGATCCACCATCTGAATTTTCGCGCTTACCCGCACCGCCATTTTTGATGGTTGACCGTATATTGGAAGTTGAGAAGAACGGGCCTCGCGGCAAAATGGTCGCTGAAAAAGATATTAATATCGATGAGTGGTTTTTTCAATGCCACTTTAATGGCGATCCGGTTCAACCCGGTTGCCTTGGAGTCGATGCTATTTGGCAGCTATTGGGCTTTTACTGTGTTTGGGCCGGCAGCAAAGGGCATGGACGTGCACTCGGCTGCAAAGAAGTCAGTTTCGATGGACAGATCAGACCTCATAATTCACTTGTCCGTTATGAAATCCAAATCAGAAGGTTTACGGTATTGCAGGGTGGACATACATCACTGGTTGTGGCAAATGGCAATGTCATTGTTGATGATGAGCTTATTTATACAATTAAGGATGCAAAAGTTGGAGTGTTTAGCGGTATCGCTTACACCGATTATCCTTATAAAAGCAAAAATTCAGTGGGTGGTATTTTGACGAGGGATTTGTAAATGGCATTTACCAACAAAGAGATCCTTGGCTATCTGCCGCAACAGCCGCCTTTCAGATTTATTGATGAAATCCTCAAGATTGATGATGAGATGATTGAGGCCAGCTACACCTTCAAACAAGATGAATCTTTTTATGAAGGACATTTCCCTGGTAATCCGATAACACCAGGTGTAATTTTATTGGAAACAATGGCGCAAACGGGGGTTGTCGCATTTGGCATTTATCTTGCTTCATTAGTTATGACAATCGAAGAGATGGATCAATATCTAACGGTCTTTACAGATGCGGAGGTTGATTTTTCCGGAATCGTCAGACCCGGTGAAACAGTCACTGTTCGGGCAAAAAAGAAATTCTATCGTCGCTATAAACTCAAAGTAGACGTAGAATTGGTGAAAGAGAACGATGAAATTGCATGTAGTGGAATTATATCAGGAATGGGAGTAAAACAAACATGAGAAACAGGGTTGTTGTAACAGGTTTGGGAATTGTTGCACCAAATGGTGTCGGCATAAAAGATTTTCAAGCGTCTTTGAAAAGTGGGAAGTCCGGTATTCGGTATATTGAAAAGTTGACCGAGTTGAAATTTGGGTGCCACGTTGCAGGCGTGCCGCAAGGCGTTGAAGCGGTGTGCGAAAAATATTTTACTGAAGAGCAGCTGATGTCCATGAACTCCAACATAAAGTTTGCCTCTATCGCATCTATCGATGCCTGGAAAGACGGCGGCTTGAGCATGCCGGAACCAGACGAGGATAATGTGGACTGGGATGCGGGCGCTATCATCGGCACAGGTATTGGTGGCATGGATACGACTGGTGAAAAAGTTATCCCGCTTATCGATGCAGGTAAGGTCAGGCGTCTGGGCAGTACTGCTGTTGAGCAGGTTATGGCAAGTGGGGTTTCGGCCAAAATTAGCGGTTTTTTAGCTTTGGGAAATCAGGTGACGACGAATAGCAGCGCCTGTAGCACGGGTACGGAGGCTATCATCGATGCGACTTATAGAATTCGACATGGTATGGCTAAGAGAATGTTGGCGGGTGGCGCCGAGGGTGCTACTCATTATATTTGGGGTGGTTTTGATGCGATGCGGGTTTTGAATCGGTCGCGCAATGACGAACCCGAAAAGGCATCCAGACCAATGAGTGCCAGCGCAGCGGGCTTTGTCCCAGGTTCAGGAGCAGGTGTTTTACTTTTGGAAAGCCTTGAAAGTGCGCAAGAACGCGGCGCCAGGATTTATGCGGAAGTACTCGGTGGAGCGGTCAATTGTGGGGGCCATCGAATGGGTGGCAGTATGACAGCGCCAAATCCAACCGGTGTTCAAAAATGTATAAAAGCAGCGCTTACCGATGCACAAATTGAGGGCAGCCAGGTCGATGCAATTAACGGCCATTTGACTGCTACCTTTGCTGATCCTTATGAGTTGAAAAATTGGTCTAAAGCCTTAGGAAGGCCATCTGATAATTTTCCGATGATCAATTCTACTAAATCGTTGGTGGGACATTGTCTCGGAGCGGCAGGCGGCGTGGAATCAGTAGCTTGTGTGTTGCAGGTTCATGATGGTTTTGTACATGGCTCAATCAACTGTGAAGATTTGCATGAGGACATAATGCCTTATGCGGATAGTATCGTGCATTCAACTAAAAATACCCCCGAATTGAATATTCAGGCAAAAGCTAGTTTTGGGTTTGGTGATGTAAATGCCTGTATTATGTTTAAAAAGTGGTAAAATAATTTGAATTACTTTATTTAATGCTTGAATTGAAGCATTATTTTTTTATATATTTCTGCACACATTAAGGAGAACAACAAAATGACTAAAGAAGATGTTTTTAGCAAAGTCCTGGATATATTAGGAAAATACAGTAAATCAGAAATCTCAGCAGATAATATTTCTATGGAAACTTCAATTCTGGACGATTTGAAAATCAACTCAGCTCGCCTGGTTGATATTGTTCTGGATTTTGAAGATGCTTTTGATATCGAGGTTGATGACGATGATGCCGATAGTGTGATTACAGTTGGCGATGGTGTGAATCTGATTTTATCGAAAATTTAAATTAATGGATTAATTTAATGGTGAATCTACATTTTAAAGACAAACTGCTTTTACGCTTGCAACACTTTACGGGATGGGTTACGTTTCTGGTTTGGGGAACAGCTTTGATCGCCGGGTTGCGTTTTTTTCTTAGATACAAGATTCCCGAAATTAAAAAGATTCGTAGAACCTTCAAAGAGCTAAAAAAACAAGCTGAAGGACCGGTTTTAATTTGCTCAAACCATTTAACCAAATTGGATTCTGCTGTTTTGAATTGGAGTTTTGCATCCATTTGGTCATATATGAGATCTTTTAAGGTTTTTTCCTGGAACCTTCCTGAGCGGGAAAATTTCTACAATAACTTAGGTTTGCGAGTGGTTTGCTATTTGGCGAGTTGCATACCGATTGATCGTGGCGGCAGCCGTGAGGGTATCAAAAAATCTCTGGATAAGGTAGCTTATCTTTTGAAGAAAGGTCATCCGGTAACGATATTCCCAGAGGGCGGCAGAAGCCGTACAGGCAGAATAGACCTTGAGAAATTCACCTATGGCGTTGGCCGTTTGGTGAATCAGGTTAAGGATTGTAGTGTGATTTGCGTATACCTGCGCGGCAATAATCAGGAAAGCTACAGCTCTATTCCACGACGGGGATCGCGGTTTTATCTGAACATGGAACTTATCAAACCGAAAAGCGAATTCAGGGGCTTAAAAGCTACCAGGGATGTTTCAAGCCAAATTATAGAAAAGCTTGTGCTGATGGAGCAAAGTTATTTTGCTTCTGTTGGGCAATGATATTGTAAGTCTTAAACACGCGGGTATTCGGAATAAATTCCAGCATACCCGCTTTGTAGATCGGGTTTTTACTCCCTCCGAAAAATCAACTATCCTAACTTCAAGTTTTCCCGACATCACACTTTGGACTATGTGGGCAGCTAAAGAAGCTGCGTATAAAGTCACTTCAAAAATAAAATCTACTCCAGTATTTTCCCATAAAAAATTTAAAGTCCTAGGCCTTGGAGAAATAGATCCAGGGCATACTGATGTTTGTGTAGAATTTTCTGAAAAAAATTTTTCAGGTTATGCTGAAATTACTGAAGATGTAATACATGTAGTTTTGGGCTCCGAAAGTTTTTCCCAAAGTGAGGTTTTGGTCACAACTCACTTAATGTCGGAGGAAGAAAAAGAGCAATGGATGAAACAAGAGGTATGGACTTCCTATTTTTCAAAAGAGGAAATGGAGTCTATTCATCATCGTGAATCCGCTTTTATTCGATATCTGTGTAAAAATAAAATCGCAAATCTCATAAATTGCGATCCATCTCAAGTTCAAATCATTCGTCCAACTATTATGGGGAAATCCGAACCGCCTTTTGTCTTAATTGATAATCAACCGTCTAATATTGATATCAGTCTCTCGCATCACGAATCATGGTTAGCGTTGGTAATTAACCCTTCATAAAAGTTCAACAAGCCCTCAAATTCAATCTAAACGCAATTGTATCAAATCTTGATTTTCACGTGATACTTTCGTGATACCTGTTTTGTTCATTACTGCACAATTGGTTTTTATTTTAAGTTAACCTATGGAGGTAGTATGAACAAAAAGATAGCTTCAATTTTATTGGTATTCATGGTTTTTTCACTTCAAGCTATGGCGCAGAACGTAGCGACTTTCACCGTTCGTATCGAAAATGTATCAACGGCTACGACATTGCAGCCCTCTGATGGCAGTATGCAGGCAGTCCCGGTATCTCCCGGTGTTTGGGCGATACATACTTGGCCTGCGCCGCTTTTTACAGTTGGGGAAGCAGATCGTGGGGATGGATTGGAGGCCATAGCAGAAGATGGTTCGCCTGGAATGTTAGCCGACGCCCTTAGTAGCCAGGATGGTATCATTAAAAGCAATATTTTTAATACCCCGGTGGGTGCTGAAATGCCTGCACCAATTGGCCCGGGTGGAGCCTATGAAATCAAGTTTATGGCAGTTCAGGGTTCCTACTTCTCTTTTGCCGGTATGTTTGTTCCTTCCAACGATTTAGTTTTGGCAACAGGTGAAATGGGCTTATCTCTTTTTAACCCTGACGGAAGTCCGGCCTCAGGCGATATGACTGAATTTATTTCAATTTGGGATGTTGGCAGCGAAGAGAATGAAGAACCCGGAGTTGGGGCGAATCAGGTGCAACGGCAATCCGGCCCTAACACTGGCCCTGCGGATTCTAATCCATTAGTACGTTTGGTTGATGATGGTTTTACCTATCCGCAAGTTTCGGATGTAATTAAAGTGAGTATCACGTCAAGCATGGCCATACCTTTTTCTGTGAAAATTGAAAACGTTTCAACTGACTCTACCTTAAAACCATCCGATGGCAGCATGCAGTTCATACCTTTTGCGCCAGGCGTTTGGGCGCTTCATGGTCAACCGGGTGCGCTTTTTACTGCTGGACAAGCGGATTATGGGCTTGGACTTGAAGGTATTGCAGAAGACGGTAATCCTGCAGAATTGGGAGCAACAATTGCAGGACAAGAAGGCGTTTATGCAGCCGCTGTTTTTAACACTCCAGCCGGTGCTGAAAGTCCGGGTCCATTGCTTCCAGCTAACTCTTATGAATTCACAGTATTTGCTTCTGAGGGAATGAATCTATCATTCGCAACTATGTTTGTGCCTTCAAACGATTTATTTTATGCGCCCGATGAAAACGGGATCCCTTTGTTTGACGAAACCGGTATGCCAAAAGCAGGGGATGCAACACAATATTTAATGCTTTGGGATGCGGGAACAGAAGAGAATGAAGAACCCGGTGTAGGCGCCAATCAAGCACAACGGCAAGTTGGGCCCAATACCGGCCCCACAGATTCAAATTCCTTGGTACGCCTTGTGGATGATAGTTTTACTTATCCAAATTTAGATGATGTTATCCGGTTAACCATCACACCTTTGCAGACTTTTGACTTCATTTTGCGCGTTGAAAATGTCTCCACGGGAACGACTTTGCAGCCATCAGATGGCAGTATGCAAGCAGTACCGCTTGCTCCGGGAGCTTGGGCAGTGCATACAGGTGCAGCACCAATTTTCACCACTGGTGAAGCAGACCGAGGTGAGGGTCTGGAAGCCATTTCAGAAGACGGCTCGCCAGCAATGTTGGCAGGAAATCTCGCAGGCAGCTCGGGCATTATTGCCAGCGGAGTATTCTCTGTTCCCGAAGGTGCGGAAGGTCCGGCACCGATTGGACCCGGTGGCGCTTACGAATTTACATTTTCTGCTTTTTGGGGTGCTAAGGTGTCATTAGCTACCATGTTTATCCCTTCTAATGATTTGTTCTTTTCTCCGGATGAACAAGGTGTGGATTTGTTTGATGCACAGGGCATGCCAATAGCAGGGGATATCACCCAGTCTTTTTCATTATGGGATGCTGGCACGGAAGAAAATGAAGAGCCGGGCGTAGGACCAAACCAGGCGCAGCGACAATCGGGCGCGAATACCGGCCCTGCAGATTCAAACACTTTGGTTCGCATGGTCAGCGATGCCTTTACGTATCCGGCAACTGAGGCAGTTATTCGCGTTACAATCAATCCGGCGCCAACAAGTGTGGCTGGCGATGAGTCCGGTGATCTTGTTCCAGGAAACTTTTCTTTGGCTCAGAATTACCCGAATCCGTTTAATCCTTCAACTTCGATCAGCTATGCTTTAAATGAAGCGGGTAGAGTGCAGGTAGCGATTTATAATTTGCTTGGCGAGAAAATTGTAAATTTGGTAGATGGATACCAGGAAACCGGCAATTACTCGATCAATTGGGATGCACGCAATTCCAATGGCGTACGAGTTGCCTCAGGAATTTATTTTTATCGCCTTGAGTCAAATAATAGGAGCGCTGTGAGACGCATGATGTTGTTAAAATAATATTTTGAAATAATTAAATTGAATAAATGAAGCCATCCTCAAGATTGAATGTGAGGATGGCTTTTTGTTATTGTGTTATGAATGAATTATCTTTTGAAAAATTCTCTACGTTTACAAAATTAGTGGAGAGTTAGAAGGTTGCTCCCATTTCAAGAAAGAGTCGATTTGATTCCAATTCTTTATCAATAAACAGTCGGGTACCTGCATTAAAGTAAAGTAACCTGTGCAGCCGGAAATAAGCAGATCCATCCAAATAGTAGTTGGTCGTGGTTTGTTGGCCTATTTTGTAAACATAACCCCCGGCGCCAAAATTTGTTGAGAACTTGCGTAAAATAGGTATTCGCAGTTGCAGAGTTGGCCGAATGCCCTCGCTAAACATTGTAGAGAAATAAGCAACTCTGGAGCTTACAGAGATGTTGGTGTTGAAAACTTGTCTGGCCGAAAAGCCGCCCGTCACAGAAGTTGTACTGCTTAGATCGCCGCTTCTGAATCGGAGCCCGAAGTTACCGAACAGTCGTGTCCGGTAGGGTAGATTCAACGAAAACCCTGCACGTAATCCCTGCCTTGCAGTTTCATCGAACAGGCTATCCGGTATGGAGCGGCTTTCAAAAACACGAACCAACTTGCGTCTGTCGTAAGAAACATTCAGGGACAATGGCTTGATGGGGCTATAGCGTGCATTGACAAAAAGGTTGGTTAGTTGAACACTGTTTCCGGTAGCTCCCTTCCAGCCGCGATTCAAGTCAACTTCAACCGTTTGGTAGATGGAAAATTTTCTGCCGAGTAAATAATTATTTTGTAAATAGATAAATTCCCGGCTGATATCACTATTATTGTATGAACCTGAAAATGCAATTGTTGAGGAAAGTTTGTGCTCGATCTCATAATTTGCAAACAGACCAAACTTATGCTTATTGGCCTTGAAGGAGCTGGTACTCAATCGCGGTTCACTGCCGCCTGCAAGACCAATTGACCAGTTGTCAGCCATCTTATAAGAAAACAAGCCGCCATCGATATAACCGAGGCCTCGTATTTTGTTGGATAAAACGCGGCCAAAGCCCAATTCATAAGGTGACGAGTCAACGGCATATAGGAAGCTGAGTTCATAAACACTATGCGTCCAGTCATTCCCGGAAATCAACGGATTAAATGTAGTTTCACGATCGTGGGTACGAGAACGCGAACGGAATCTAAATTCAAAGGGTGTGCCCATAACTTGTTTTATTTTGAACCTTGATCTGAGCCCAAACTGGTTGTAGTTTGAGCCTCTTCCGGTTTTGTCCTGGAACATGATGCCCTGTAAGCCAATGTTGCCTGACACATTATTCGTTTTTTTCTTCCTTTTTCTACGCCGCTTATTTCCCGCCACTGCGCTTTTTTTAAATTTCGAGGATGGCTCCATTTTAGAGGTTGAAACCTGCTGCTTAACTTGTTTGTTTCTTACCCAGACCTGCACGACATCATTTGCTTGAATTGACCGAGAGCTGTTGAGCAGGATACAGGCCGCTGAACTTTCAGCGATATGCTGCACTGCAAGTCGGCCGACAGACCGCCCATTCCTGGTGACGTTGAGGGTATCACCAATGCCAAGATCATCACCGGAACCGAGATCTACGTAATAGGAATCCTGTGAAATGTATTTTACATGACCTTTTTTTGATTTTAAAACCTGGCCAGTCGCAGGTTGTAAGTTAATAATACAAACCAGAAATAGCAGGGCTGAGCGCTTAATCATCATCGTCTTCTTTCCCGTTTGGGTGACATTCATAGCATGCATTGCTGTCATAAACGTAATCATTTACTTCTCCAAGATGTTTATCATCCATTTTGCTTTGTCTGTGTTCGTGGCAATCCAGGCAGGTGAAAATTTCCCGGTTTTCAGGAACATTATGACAAATGTCACAAGAATCCCACTCCCCGGCATGGTCACCGGTGAAAATAGGAAAGAACTGAGTATCATGTTCACGGAAGTCACCCTTTTCACCATCTGGGTGACAGAACAAGCAGTCGGTGCTTTGGAAAACGTATCCGGTTATACCGGAATGTTTATTGTCCATTTCGGGCTGTTCGTGTTCATGGCAAACCACACATGAGAATTCCTGCCGGTTGGTTTCATTTGTGTGGCAGGTAGCGCATTCGTCCCACTCCCCGGCATGGTCACCGGTGAAAATGGGAAAGAACTCAGTGTCGTGTTCCCGGAACTCACCTTTTTCACCATCCGGATGGCAAAACAAGCAGTCGCTGCTTTGGAAAACGTATCCGGTTATGCCGGAATGTTTATTATCCATTTCCGGCTGTTCGTGTTCATGGCAAACAACGCATGTAAACTCCTGCCGGTTGGTTTCGTTGGTGTGGCAGGTAGCGCATTCGTCCCATTCACCGGCGTGGTCACCGGTGAAGATAGGAAAGAACTCAGTATCATGTTCCCGGAACTCACCCTTTTCACCATTCGGGTGACAGAACAAGCAGTCGCTGCTTTGGAAAACGTATCCGGTTATACCGGAATGTTTATTATCCATTTCCGGCTGTTCGTGTTCATGGCAAACAACGCATGAAAACTCCTGCCGGTTGGTTTCGTTTGTATGGCAGGTAGCGCATTCATCCCACTCCCCGGCATGGTCACCGGTGAAAATAGGAAAGAACTGAGTATCATGTTCCCTGAAGTCACCCTTTTCACCATCTGGGTGGCAGAACAAGCAGTCGCTGCTTTGGAAAACGTATCCGGTTATGCCGGAATGTTTATTATCCATTTCCGGCTGTTCGTGTTCATGGCAAACCACGCATGTAAACTCCTGCCGGTTAGTTTCGTTTGTGTGGCAGGTAGCGCATTCATCCCACTCTCCGGCATGGTCACCAGTAAAAATAGGAAAGAGCTGAGTATCATGTTCCCGGAACTCGCCTTTTTCACCATTCGGATGGCAGAACAAGCAGTCGCTGCTTTGGAAAACGTATCCGGTTATACCGGAATGTTTATTGTCCATTTCGGGCTGTTCGTGCTCATGGCAAACCACACATGTAAACTCCTGCCGGTTAGTTTCGTTTGTGTGGCAGGTAGCGCATTCGTCCCATTCCCCGGCATGATCACCAGTGAAGATAGGAAAGAAGCGGTTGTCGTGGTCTTTGAATTCACCGCCCTCGCCTGTGGGATGGCAACTAAAGCAAGAATTGCTATCATAACTGTAGCCATCCATACCACTGTGTTTGTCATCCATTTCCGGTTGCTGATGTTCGTGGCAGTTTATACAAGAGAAATCCTGAAAAGAAGATGGATTCAAGTGGCAGTCCTGACAATCATTCCAGACACCGTCATGTTCGCCTGAAAAAACGGGAAAGAATATGTCGTGATTAGGGAGAAATGCAGGCGTCCAATCATTCATTTCGTGACATTCGCGGCAATCGGTGGAAAATGAATTGCTCACATGATTTGGATTTTGAATATCCAGATAATTTTGTTGATGACAATCTATGCAATCAGAAGCAAAAAGGGCAAAGTCTCCCTGCATTGTATTTTTATGGCAACTTTGGCAGTCAACCAGTGAATGCGCGCCCATTAACGGAAATTGCGTGGTTTCGTGAATTTCTTCAACATCAAATACCTCCCAACCTCGTTCAGTATGGCAGCGTTGGCAATCACTGCCAAGTTTTGCCTGGTGAATATCATCGTGGCAGGCAATGCAGTCGGGACTGACTTTTGAAAAATCTTCCAACTCGTGACAGCTTTTGCAATCTACATCCTTATGTCGGTCAAGGAGAGGAAAATTAGTTTTATCATGAAAGAAGCGTACCCTATTCCATGAACCGGTCAAATGGCAGGTTTCACAGGGCGTTTCCATTTTGACGTGCGGTGATTCCTGTGCTAGAGTTCCCCCAAACGCGATCAAAATCACGAAAAGAGTGAACAGTCTTTTCATCATAACTTTTCCCCTGTTTTGTTGAAGTGACAAGATGAGCACTGACGAGCTAATGGCTTGAATCGGATAAATTGTTTGTTATTTCGGGTTTCTTGCTTGTGGCACCCGCCGCATGTTACCTCTTTGTGAGCGCCCCTAATTTTAAAGGAAGAGTGTATGTTGTGTTCGAACATTAAGTCAAACCAGGAATTCGAATTATGACATTTTCGGCAATCTGTCAGCTTGTTCTTTTGGTTGAATTGTCCTAAATGAATGTCCTTGTGGCACGCTGCACAGTCGAATGATTTTAACTTATAGGAAACATATTCACCGGGCCGGCCTTCGTTGACTTTGCCGTGACACTCCGAACATGTTATCTGCGCATGTTTCCCTTGCAGAGGAAAGCGGGTACTTGCGTGATCGAAACTGGTTTTCTGCCACGAGTCGGTCTTGTGGCATGATTCACAACCACCATTTGTCACATAGCTGGCAAACTGGCCTTGATGGATATCCCTGTGACAACCACTACAAGTTTTGTTTCTAAATTGGAAAACTTGTAGCCCGCTTTTATTTTTAATATGACATGCCCGGCAGGGAACCGCAAAATGAGCGCCTGTGAGCGGATAGTCGGTTTTGCTGTGCTGAATCATTCCAAAATTAGCTGGGCTGAATCCCGACACATCATGACAGCTTTCGCAGCGACCCTTATCGGTGCGTGTGGCAAATTGGCTTTGATGCACATCGCGGTGACAGTCTTTGCAAAATGCAAACTTCGGCTGCGTAGTCATTTTATTTCCAGTATGGCATTTAATGCAGTTTACGTTCTGATGCAGGCCCAGCAAAGGAAAACGGGTGAGGGAGTGATTAAATTTATTTTTGCTGTTCACTTGCCAGCCGGTTGTAACATGGCATTTTTGACAATCCTGACCAAATTTATTCATGTGTACATCTTTGTGGCAGGCGTTGCAGTTTTTAAAATCCAGGCCTGTGAATTTTATCGTCGTAAACTTCTTAGTTTCAGGAGACTTGGTGGAAGTCCTTACAGCAAAGTGGCATTTTTTACAATCAACGGAAATATGTTTGCCCGACAGTGTAAATTTTGCACGATTATGGTCGAATTTGTCAACAGGCCGCCATCCATCAAAGTCGTGACAAGATTGGCAGTCAGTAGATAGCTGTCCCCGGTGTTCGTCAAAGTGACAACTTGAACATTCCTGACTCAACCCGAGATGAGTTCTGTCTAAATTAATGTCTTTGTTCAAAGCTCTCAGGTCGATTTTAAGATTTTTAGGTTGATGGCATTTTTCGCATTTAACCTGGGCATGTTTCCCCTGTAAAAAATACCCTGTCTTGCTATGGTCGAAATTATCCCGGCCGTTTGGCCAATAGATCAGTTGGAAGTTTTGGCCGTTATGTTCGCTGTGGCATTCAAAACAAGATTTGTTTTCCTGAGAAAAAACTTTGAAGTGAAAACCAAGTTGTCTATCAATAAACTGTTTTATTTCCTTATGACACTCCATGCATTTATCGGTGTCCGCACCACCGCCAAACGTGTGACACTTTGTACAGTTTCTAATTCCTTCAAGCTTGGCATGTGGCGCTGCCAGCTTCCCCGGGGATATTTGCGGATACAATGGCCGCATAAAAAAAAATGTGAGGAGGAGAATTAGAGTCTGCTTCATTGGTCAGAAAATCCAGCGATAGCCAAATAGGATGGCAACACCGATGTGGATAAACATGATAATGACCATAACATAAGCAAATGGCTTGTGAACAACGTGCCAGTAATGCAGCAGCGGTTGAACAACTTTCAAAAAAGAAATTTTGCGAAGCAACAAGCTTTGCTTTGAAATTATAGAGATGATCCGGCGTAATTCGGCTTGCGGTAGTTTTGGGTAACTGCGGTGAATCTCTTTTTGCAGCTTTTGTAGTTTAAAAAAGCGAGTTAAATCACTTTTCATAATAGCCAGAATAGCTGAAAATCCACCTCGGTTATTCTGTGTTCCTGCCAAGCGGTCAATTTGGATAAGTGTAACCTGATTCAGTTGATATTTTTCAGTCAGCATATTTGTTAAATGTGTTGCTGTTTGTTTCATCTCTTTGAATGTTAACTCTTCCCCTGATATTTTTCGTGGGATTTGAACGTAAAGATAGCGGCCTAAAAAACCACTTAACATCACAGCCATCATGGAATAGTAGCTCACGGCCACAATCCCGCCAAATTTAAAAGAAGTATGAAGGTTGATGAATACCGGACCCATAATACCAAAAAAGATATGAATATTCAGCCAATTCTTGATTCTGCCAAAACGAAGTCCGAACAGATTTCTTTTTCGTGCGGAATAAAGAAATAGAAGTAGAACCATGCTGCTGCCCAGTATGCCCAATCCGTGCCCCCATAATCCGCCAGGTTTCAGCGCTTGATGAAGTGCAGAGTGGGGTCGCATTTCAACCGGAAGAGAATAATAGCCGTATCCTTTTAAAATAACTCCTGCAGCAAATAAAATGGATACCGTATAAAGTACACGAAGCGTCGCCTTATGAAGATTCACTTATTACCTTTCACCAAATTTCTTTTCAATGCTGATGCCAATGCTCTGCAAAAATTGAGTTGGCAGGATACCACCTGCGAAAATGAAAACATAATCATTATTTATAGTGAATTGTGTTCCCTTCTTTTCTAATATCGCCTGTTCACGCTTTATTTCAAGGACGTTAGATTCAAATTGGACATTTATTCTGTCTTGTCTGATAGCTTCTTCTATACGCTGATCATTTTTTTCTTTTATTCTGCTGAAAACATTTTTTCTATAGGACAGTGTCACATCTGTACCTTTTTGCTCGGAAAGGGAGAGTGCCGCTTCAATAGCGCTGTCGCCACCACCTACAATCAAAACTTTTTTTCTTTTGTATTGTTCGGGTTCCAGTAAACGATAAGCAACTTTTGATGATTTTTCCCCGGGAACCCCTAATTTCCTCGGCGTACCGCGTCGGCCAATGGAGAGCAATACACGTTGCGCAAGATATTCGCCCTTTGATGAAGTTATTTTAAAGAATCCATTTCTCCTTTCCACTGTTTCAACTTTTTCTTTAATGTTCAGTTCAAGGCCGGTTTTGGTGATAACTTCATTCCATAGACCAAGTAAATTCTCTTTCTGGATTTCCCGGAATTTAACTTTGCCGTATAACGGGATATCCATGGGTTGCGTCATTACGATTTTTTGACGAGGATAACTCAGGACTGTACCGCCAATATCATCCTGCTCCAGGGTGATGAACTTTAATTTATTTTTTTGCGCTTGTAGAGAAGCTGAAATGCCTGCCGGACCTGCCCCGATAATTGCAAGGTCATAAACCTGGTCTGATTTTTTTGTCAAAGATTGGTGAATATCATCAACAGCTTCCCAGCCCTGTTTGATGGCGTTCCGAATCAAGCCCATGCCGCCAAGTTCACCTGCAATATAGACGCCAGGCACGTTGGTTTCGAAATTAGCTTTTACATGTGGCAACTCAACGCCGCGTTTCTCAGTCCCAAAAACAAGGCTGATGGCTTCAACCGGACAGGCGGCTTCACAGGCGCCATGACCGATACATTTGGTTGGAGAAACCATTGTGGCACGACCCTCTAAGACACCAAGAATTTCACCCTCGGGGCAGGCCGGTACACAAGCCCCGGTGCTGATACAGCTATTTATATCAATTTTGGGGTGAAGTGAAACTGGCTCTGTTAAGCCGCTTGAAACAGAATGATTTAGTTTTGCCTTAGCTGAACTGCTTTTTTTGACATTACATACGATGTACCATATAGGAATACCAATAGATATTGTCGCTACTGAAAAATTCAAAAGATGCTCTATCATGATGCCCTGCTTATTAAATAATTTACTCGTTTGATGCAAACTTTATACCAAACTTGCTTCAGAGAATTTTTACATTATTGCGCATATCTTGGTAGATAAGTGTTGACTGAGGTGTGCATATTTTGCTTTAGGCGTGCATATTTTGCCGGGTAGGTGGCGTTGTAGTCATACGTAATTGAAATAGGGAAATGAGACTTAAGTATTATTTATAACAATCCCAAAGGCTGCACCAAAAACTAAGGTCATTAAGGTGAGTAAAAAAATAACCCTTGCGTCTCTAAAGGCAAAGGATTATATTTTTGGCATCAAGGTAACTGATTAAAAAATTTAATCTTCGACCTTGTAATTGGCTTGGATTTGGCCACTGTTTATTTTCTCAGTAAAATATTTTTTGAGATACGCTTTTAAGAGTGAGCGGGTAAGGGGGATAAGGAGAGTGAACCCCAAAATATCGGTAATGATTCCGGGGGTGAGCAGCAATATGGCGCCGGCTAAAATAAAAGCACCATGTATGAGACTGTCGGCAGGCAGTTGGCCTTGTGATAGTTCGGATTGAATCCTTTGGATAATTTCAAAACCTTGTGAACGAGCCAAGGCAGCACCTAAAAATCCTGTTAGAATAACTAAAACAATTGTATTTGTCAGGCCTATTTTTTGACCAACTTCTATCAGAAGCGCAAGTTCAATCAGCGGAACTATTGTAAAGAGTACAAGTAATTTAAGAAACATAGCAACCTTTGTATTTTATTTAAAACAGCATTCTTAAAAACTAATTTTTTAGCACCAAACGCAAGTAATTTTTAAAATATGCAAAAAGCATTTTTAAGTCTATTTTTGATGTGTACGTTCTGCATGGAACTAAGTTGTGAAAACCCTTTTGTAACGCGTCAACCGGAAGAACCAACTGAAAATTCTTCTACCTTCATAAATCCGACGACTCCCGACATTGTTTTTATAAATTTGCAGATTGCGGCAACTCAACGGAATACTGAAAACTACATTCGTAGTTTTGTTGATTCTACACGTTCCGAAAGACGGTTTGAGTTTATCCCGGATCAGAATATAGCAGCCATTCAACCCGGAACCTTTTTAAACTGGAACCTCGAAAATGAGAGACAGTATCTTGGGCAAGCATTTCAGGCAACACCGGTAGATTCAACCATTCAACTTAGTTTTGAAGAGAGAGAGAGAAGTGAGAACGTCTCAACTGCTACCATAACACAAGACTATCGATTTACTTTTGCTCACAGTGCCCCGGAAAATCCTGCTGAAATTCAAGGGCAGGCAATATTTTTTCTGGAACGCAATGAGACAGGTGATTGGGCAATTTACCGTTGGGATGATTTTAAAACAATTGATGATGCAACTTCCTGGACAGAATTAAAAGCTTTTTTTCAATAGACCGTGACAAGATTAAAAAAGAAGACATCAAAGACATCGGGCAAAACCCGGCTTTTGGGACTGTTACTATTTTTAGCGTTTACGTTTAGTTCTGCTCTGTTGCTCGATCGCCCCGAGCCCGGATTAAATTTTTTGCCGGAAAAGAAATATTCTAATGAGAGGGAACAAAAGCAGGCTATCATCAACAGTTTTTACCGGGTTCTTTTTGATTTTGGGATAAAGGCAGAATGGATCAGCGGTAAAAACATCAGTAGAGTTGTGCGTGTACCAGAAGACTTGCCTTTGGTAGAAGCTTACGCAGCACTCATCAACCAGTTCGAGAGCCTTGACGCCCGTTTGTTTAAAGCGGAAACAAACCCCAGTGGCAACCGTGCCTGGATTGAGATCGGTGTGGGGAATGAAAAGCTCATTCAGGTACTTTTGCTAAAGGACAATTCTATTTCCCGAATTAATGGCAAAATTGCAATCGTCATCGATGATTTTGGCTATTCTTATGGTTCCACAGTTAAAGATTTCTTGCATTTAGAACATGAAATTACTATGTCTATTATTCCCAATTTGCGGTATTCAAAACGAGTGGCCGAAGCGGCAAATGAACTAGGAGTGGATGTTATGCTCCACATGCCAATGCAGCCGCAGTCTGAGGAGGTTTCTGTGGAAAGTGGCATGCTTTTTACTGAAATGGATGAAAAAAATACGCGGCTTAGAATGCGGGAAGCTGTCGCTGCAGTTCCGCACGCACAAGGGCTCAACAATCACATGGGGTCCTTGGCAACGGCCGATGAACCGCTGATGAGAATTGTAATGGATGAAGCCAATCGTGCCGGATTGTTCTTCCTGGATAGCAAAACCAATCCTAAATCGGTAGCATACAAAGTTGCAAAACAGATGGGTTTGCCGTGCGCTTCCAACCACGTTTTTCTGGATAATATTAAAGAAGTCAATTATATTAAAGACCAGTTAAATTATTTAGCGGAATGGGCTTCAAGAAATAAAGTCGCAATTGGAATTGGGCATCCTGAAGAAGCTACCTTAAAAGCGCTTCAGGAAGAAATGGCTGTCTTAAAAAAGCGTGGTTATAAATTTGTACGGATTTCAGAATTAGTTAATTAAGAAGGAGATGGAAAATGATGAGATTAGGCTTAAATGTTGATCATGTCGCTACGGTCAGAGAAGCCCGGAGAGGAAGGGTTCCGGATCCTGTTGCAGCGGCAGTTATCGCTGAAATGTCCGGAGTTGATGGCATTGTCTGCCATTTACGGGAAGACAGAAGGCACATCAAGGACAAAGATCTTTTTCTTCTAAAAGAAGTCGTTAAAACACACTTGAATCTTGAAATGGCAGCCACCGATGAGATGGTCAATATAGCCATCGAGGTTGTACCGGATATGGTCACGTTGGTACCGGAAAAACGCGAGGAATTAACCACAGAAGGCGGCTTGGATGTGGTTTCCAATTTTGACTGGATTGAAGAAGTTGTCCGGCAGCTACGAAACAACAATATTGTAGTTTCGCTATTTCTTGAGCCGGATATTGACCAGATTAAGGCGGCCGCCAAACTGCAAGCGGATTATGTTGAACTACATACCGGGATTTATGCAAACGCCGAAGATATGGGCGGCATGTCGGACGAGTTGGAGAGAATCCGCTCCATGGCAATGGGGGCTACCAAACTCGGCCTTGGTGTGAGCGCGGGACATGGATTGGATTACCATAATGTGCGCGACATTTTGGATATCGAACAAATTGAGGAACTTAATATTGGGCACTCTATTGTTTCAAAAGCGATTATGGTAGGCATGGAACGCGCAGTTGGTGAAATGCTGGACATCATTCGTAAATAATCCCAATGGCTGAAATTCTGGCAGAAGTTATCCGCAACGGACGAGTAGAAAGCCGACATCGTGGACAGTTTGCAGTAGTAGACCCTTCAGGTAATATTGTAGCTGCATTGGGTGAGATCAACACAAAAACCTACATGCGCTCAGCCGCCAAGCCGGTGCAAGTTATGCCGCTGCTGGAAAGTGGCGCTGCCGAAACATTTG
>JAJDAE010000014.1 GCA_029262035.1 Candidatus Zhuqueibacterota bacterium | reverse complement strand
AGGCAGCAAGCCGGTCACCTCACTCACCGTTAACGTCGCCGAATTGCTGGTAGCGCTGCCTAAAGCGTTGCTCACCAGGCAACGAAAGGTGGCGCCATTATCAGTCAGGCTGGTTGTGGGGGTGGTATAACTGCTGCTGTTTGCACCTGAAATATTTGAGCCGTTCTTTTGCCATTGGTAATTCAAAGGCGCTGAACCTGTTGCTGTTATTGAAAAGTTGGCGGTAGTTCCTTCATTTACCGTTATGTTTGATGGGTGAGTGGTAATCGATGGGGGTTGTAGGATAGAAAAATTGGAGTCACTGATGTCCAAAAGTGAGCCATTTTGCGCATCCGTGATTTTGGTTCGGGCTTCGGTTGATGGAGTATTAGGTACAGTCCAATTATAGCTACCTGAAGCAGCAGATACATTCTGCGTTATAGAAATCCAGCCAGTTGATGGTGAGGTTTTGTAGAAAATATTTATGCTGTTTACATTTACAGCAGACCAGGCAATATTCTGGCTTGTACCGATTTGCCAACTTTCGTCGCCATTTGGAGAGAGCAGTGTAAGAGTTGATAGCTGGCTGATAGTAAAATCACTATTGCTCATATCCGTTAAGGAATTATTTTGAGTATCAGTAATCCGAACCCTTGCCTGATTCGTAGGATTATCTGGCACTGTCCAATTATAGCTTCCAGTGCCGGCGGGTATGTTTTGTTCAATAGAAATCCATGAATCTGATGGTGAAATTCTGTAAGAAATATCTATAGTGTTAATCAGGAAGGCCGTCCAGGTAATGTTGTGAGTCGTACCCTCTTGCCAGTTTTCGCCACTGTTGGGTATATTAAGGGTTAGGCTTGGAGTTCCTAAAATAGAAAAATTAGTGTCACTACTATCCAGAATTGAGTTATTCTGGGGATCAGTAATTCTAACACTTGCTTCGGAAGATGGTGTGTTGGGCACAGTCCAGTTGTAGGTACCCGCAGGTCCGGAAATATTCTGTGCAATAGAAGTCCAGGCACTCGAAGGCGAGGTTCGGTAAAGAATATCCACGTTATCGACATTGACTGCCGACCAGGTAATAGTTTGAATGGTGCCATCCTGCCAAGTTTCACCGCCATTGGGACTGATTAGAGTGAGAACCGGCGTTTGTGTAATCGAAAAACCGGCATCACTGCTATCCGCGATTGTCCCGGTTGGCGAATCGGAAATATTGATTAGTGCTTCGTCAGTAAAATCACTTGGTACTATCCACACAAAGCTGTTATCAGTAGCGTTAATATTTTGAACAATTGTAATCCATGGTTCGGACTGTGATGACTTATATGAAATATCAAGGAATTCAATATTATTAGCCTGCCAGATAATTTCCTGACTTGTACCTTCTTGCCAAATTTCACCACCGTTCGGTGTCAGGACTGTGACAGTTGTATCATTTATTGTGCTGCCTACGGCAATAGCCCAGTCCGAAACATACGGAGCCGTCCAATTTTGATTTTCGTTGGCTAAAGGTCCCAATGGAATTTCTATATATGGCTGTAAAGCATCCACCGCAATTGCATCGCGTGGCACGGTCATTTCCGTTAGATTTATCTGAATCAGAGCAGTATTTTCTTTGTAAAAAAGAAAGAAGTCCTGAGTTGGGCGTTTTAAACAAACCCCATCGGTCAATGTGTTATCACGTTCAAGGTTTTTAGTGAATCTATCTTTAAAAAATTCGGAGTATGTTTTTATCCATTCGGGATTTGGAAATACAGGTTCAGTCGAATTTTGCCATATATTGGCAATTCCGCCGGCCATGGCTGAGTGCCATAATCCTTGCCTAACTTGTTCCATTGTATAGTCTTTTTCCTGTTCAGCTCTAATTCGAAAACGATCTTCAGAAAAAGAAGGTTTTTCAGGTTTTGCCTCAATTGTTTCAACATACCTATCGTAGTTTGGATGATATTGTTCATAGGAAGAATAATCCAGCCCCTCATAAATTTGATTAAATGGCTGCCCTGGATTATTGGGTCCGGGATCCCGACCTCCAAGATAATGTTTCCAGCCCAGATTTTGTTGCATATAAGTATGCCATTCTTCTAAATTTGCCTCGACAACCCACTCATCCAAATCAAAGCCGTAACCCATGGACCAGCCTGGAAGTGGACCTAGACGGGCTGCAATATATCGTTGCAGGCGTTTGTCCTCTAAACCATTGATCCCCCATTTTACAGGCGTCCATTGCCTTGCTTCATCTCCCCATGCCCAAATATGGACAACGCCCCCTGCCGCATGTACCTTGGTAATAAGCAGTTCTAAGGCTTCAAAAGTTCTAAAATCAGGATTTGCTATTGTTATGTTATCGTATGCAGGTTCATTCAGATCAAACCACCTGCAGTTTACAAGGGTATGAAATCCATTAAAGCCATGCTCGTTGAAAAACGTTTGAATATCAACGTCAATTTTAGCTGGGTTGTTATAGAACAGTGAGGGATCATCATAGGATACATATTGTGGTACAAACGCTTCATCTATACCAAGACGCCCCCATTTATTGCCAAAATTTGTCATGAATCCCGTTGCTTGTGGATCGGGGTTTTGATTTACGACTACCGTTCCTGTCAGCCCGTCCAATTCTGGCTCGATACTGGTGGTCGTAAAAGTCCAGATCCCTATTTCGGTACCATTAAAACGAAATTTCCAATCTTCACCACCATCATAAAACATTCCGGTGGTTATAGTTTGACCGCTGGTTTGATGTATGAATGTTACTGTTGCAATAATATCAAAGGGATTCCCCGAAAAAGAAGGATTTTGTAAAGTCCATTCTATATAAGGTGTCCATTGTGTAGCGGTTTTATTTAAGTTGGTCTGCGTAAACGCATGGGGTGTGAATAGAGATAGGATGCTGAATAGACAAGAAATACCAATTAATCTCATACTGAAAGCCTCTAGGATAGAAAAATTAAATTTTAGCTGGGGTTAATGAAGTTTTTAAATTTATGATGCCATAGTTTGCCCGATAATTATTGTTTTTCTTTTAGTTGGAAAAAGTTGCGAAATAATATCAAAAAGCGAAGTCTAATAAAGCTGTTTTTGAGAAAAAAAGCAAAAGTTTTTTTTGTTACTTGATTAAATCACTATCTCTTGGAGAGAGTGCTATACAAATTTTATGCTGCTTTCTTTTTTCTTACTTTTAACGAGTTCTTATTTACATGTTATTGCAAACATATACAATAATAATCTGTACTGGAAGAGGCCTTTGAGTTCTTCATACGTGAACATTTTCCGGGTGTTAGCATAATTTACATGTGTAAATCTTAAAGCGTATTCTTAATAGAAAACACTTGAATTAAACCAGCAAATTTCATACTATAAGCTGCTTTTTACAGTATATTTTAGCGCCCCTATAGCTCAGTATTGGATAGAGCAGTAGTTTCCTAAACTATGTGTCGCAGGTTCGAGTCCTGCTAGGGGCACTTTAGCAAAATCAATTTGTAGGGACAAGTTTATGTCCCTTTTTTTATGAGTTGAAGGTGAGTTAGATTTGGAAGGATTTTTAATGCAGTCAAAAATTTATCCCATGACTTTTATGCCGGTACTGAAGGATTACCTTTGGGGCGGAAGAAATTTAGAAAGTAAATTGGGCAGGATTTTGCCGGATGGAATTGTTGCTGAGAGTTGGGAAATAGCCGGTCATGAGGATGGGACGTCTGTAGTTGAGAATGGGCTTCATAAGGGAAAACTTCTCACCGAAGTGCATAGTGAGCTTGGCATCGATTTGATTGGTAGCCGCAGCGAATGGGCACAAAATCGCAGTAAGTTTCCCTTACTCATCAAAGTATTGGACGCCAATAAAGCGCTTTCCGTGCAAGTACATCCTGACGATGAGTATGCTTTAGAAAACGAAGGTAATGAACTTGGGAAAACCGAGATGTGGGTGATCTTACATGCCGAGCCAAACGCAAAGGTCATACTTGGTGTGAAAAAAGAAACATCGCCTGCGGCTTTTGAACAGGCTATTTCTAATGGTGATTTAGAAAAATATCTCCATGAAATCTCCGTAAAAACGGGCGATCATATTTGCGTACCTGCAGGTTCACTACATGCTATTATGGATGGTTTAGTCATCGCTGAAATTCAACAAAATTCTAATACTACCTATCGGGTTTATGACTGGAACAGGGTGGATGCGGATGGCAAGCCACGAGCACTGCATGTTAAACAGGCATTGGAGGTCACGAATTTCGACCAGATTGAACCTAAATTGTCTGCTCCAAAAATTATAGAAAATGTCCCGGGTTTAAAGCGTTCCCTGCTTTGTAAAAATAAATACTTTACAGTTGAGCGGGTTGAGTTGTCGCAGGGTTCTGAGTTTACCGGAGCTTGCACCGGCGAAACTTTTGAGATATGGGGTGTTATTGATGGAACCGCTGAAATAGTTTGTACCGAAATTTTGAGGATGTCCGCCGTTAAGTTTGCTTTGCTGCCAGCGGTTTTGGGTGACTTCAAAATAAAGGCTGCTTCAGATACCGTTTTGCTTCGCGCTTACGTGGAATAGACTCTCTTAATTAATCCGTCAAACCGTTTTTAAAACAACCTTTTTTTATTTATGACCTAAATTGAGCGATTCTCTTGGGGGTGAGGTTTGTAGTACAAGCTTCAGCTTGCTTGGGGTGGTTGGGAACACGCTAAAGCGTGTACTACGTACCTGGTATCCGGCAGTAAATTAATTTCAGGCTAAATCGCTCAATTTAGGTTATAGTAAATGAAAGTGAAAGCTTATGAGTTATTTTAATTTTTTACTTGAAAAAAAATACCCACAGTTTTTGGTAATAGTTTCTGTTATTTATGTGTTTGGTTTTTTGGTATTGCCTGCCTCTGCCGGCAAGAAAGACAAAAAGCAAAATCACGAAGGTTCATTTTCACAAACACAACTTACCACCGATAAAACAATACTAAACATTGGTAATATCACAATGTGGGTTTATGCTGATGGTCGCTCGGGGATAGCGCCTTCCGGTGATGCAGTCACAATTTTTCCACGCGGCACTGCACCGGTGGTTTTTCAAGACGGTATTATCTGGGGTGGGCAGGTGCGTGACGGGATTGAACCGATTATTCGGGTTGGGGGGAACACCTATAACGAAGGCACTCAACCAGGAAGCATAATCTCACCAGGCGTTCCAGAAGATCCTGCAGATCGACAAAATATAAAGCGCGTCTGGCGCATTCGCAGAGAGCCTATCCCTGAGCATTGGGAATATGAACTACGAAATGCCGCTGCGGAATTTTTTAACATTGAGCCTAATGAAGTTACCGAGGAACATGTTTTTCAAGTCCGCGATATTTATAAACAGGATTGGCTTGACTGGCCGGCAGACAAAGGCGCGCCTTTTTACGATGCCGATGGCGACGGTAAATACAACCCCGCGTTTGACCATAACGGCTGGCCAAAATTGGCGCCAAGACCTGGTGAGGAATTTTATCCGTCTATTCACGCCGATGAGCCCGGCCTGGCAAATGCCGATCAGGTTATATGGTATGTTTCTAATGATTTGGATACCTCTGCAGTAGCTGAACTTTCAGGCTCCCCGCCAATAGGATTAGAGGTTCAAACTACACTTTGGGGCTATGGCTATAATAACTTAAGGGACGTGGTTTTCAAAAGAGTTCGTTTGGTTTATAAAGGAACTGAGTCAACACCAACCGGTGCCAGTATTGACAGTATGTATGTTGCTCAATGGGCAGATATGGAAATTGGTACGCGCAAGGATGATCTGGCTGGTTGTGATCCATACCTGGATTTGGGCTATTCTTACAATAGTGTGACAAATGATGCTGCTTTTCAAAAGTTTGATTTAACATCGCCTGCGGCTGGCTATGATATTTTGGCCGGCCCATTTGTCCCGCATGCATCTTCTGAAGCTATTGTTGATCTAAAAAAGCGTTCGGGGTTTTCTAATTTACCAATGACTTCTTTCGTCGTTGATGAAATTACCGGCAATACCGCCACCTATGATAAAACCTTGCAGTATTTTAATGTGCTGCGTGGGTTTTCCGCTCGCCCAACAAACACGCTTAATTCAACGCAAATAATTGATCCCACGACAAACTTGCCAACACAGTTTGCCTACAATGGTGACCCGATTACCGGCAATGGGTGGCTCGATAATGATGCACGAGACGTTGAGATATTTCAGGCGTCAGGCCCATTTTATTTGGGGCTTGGGGATTTCAACGAGATGAATATTGCCTTTGTGGCCGGTATCAGTAGCGATCGCCTCAGGAGTGTGGCTATGATGAAACATATTGCTCGCACGGCACAACAAGTTTTTGATAATTTGTTTGAAATGCCTACATACCCGCCACCACCATCAGTAATAGTAACCGAGCTGGATGGTCAGATTATTTTAAAATGGAGTCAAACCACCGAAGAACGGGAATTGATAGAACAGTGGGGAAATGCCGGTTTTCAATTTGAGGGTTATAATGTCTATCAATTTAAAGAGGCTAAGGGGTACGGTTTCTATGGCGAACATGAGAAACTGGCTACGTTTGATCTTGTAAATGAAATCACTACAATCGAACAAGACGAATTTGATTGGCAGTCTGCCACGCTCGTATCAAAAGTGGTGCAAATCGCCAGCAATAGTGGTATTGAGCGCAGCCTGATTATTGATGAGGACAAAGTTCATGGCTATCGCCAACCTCTTAGAAACGGCCACGAATATCATTTTGGCGTAACGGCATATAGCGTAAATAGCTATCCGCAAGCCATTCGAAAATACCTTCAAAGTAGTATTGCAAAAGTGGCTGTTATACCACAGTCGCTCAGTCCTGGTATGAGATTAGCTAACAGTTCAGGCGACACATTGCAAGCAACTCACACTCAAGGAAATAGTGATGGCAGCGTTATCCCGATTGTTGTTGACCCAACGCAATTAACCGGCGATGAATACAAAATTACTTTTTCTGAGAATAGAAACAAATCCGTCTGGAATTTGCATAATCTCCGCAATAATTCCACGGTTCTTTCCGGCATGACCAACCAAAGCGGCGATTCGGATTACTTAATTATGCAGGGTGTTAAAGTGGTTGTAACCGGGCCGCAGCTTACAGGAGCAGATTGGCGAGATGAAGGTTTAAGGTGGATTGGTGGGCATAAAGAGGCCGATGGAGAATTGATGTTTGATTCAGTCTACCTTGGCGCCAATTTCTCCGGCAGTAGTCTGCCGCCCTCGAGGTTCAGAGATGTTCAAATGGCATGGTTTGAAAAACAAGGTAACTCAGATTTGAATGGCAACGGCGCGTATGATGTTGGTGAGCCTTACCAATTGCAGGCCGGGGATGGCCATCAAAAAGCCTTCTTTTACAGTAAAGAAGGCACCGGTAATTTCCTGGGATTTTTTGATGTGCCCTTTTCTGTGTTTGACGCCGAATCCAATCCGCCACGGCAGCTAAATGTTTTGATTCACGATTATGATGGCAATTTGCAATGGGACCTGCACAAACAATATGCAGCGACGGATTCTGATTTTGTAGATATCAATAATGGCGACTTCAGGTTTAATTACGTCTTTATATTAGACACAGATTATGATGATACAGGCCAGGCTTATGACCCGACACAAGGAGGAGTGGACGCTTTTGCAGATATTTTTCAAGCAGGTCAACCGGTTCAATGGCTTGGCTGGTGGGGGCAACTCGAAAGCCAGGAGCCATTAGAGTCTACATTTACTTTAGATTTAATCGCTCCAAAAGTTAATACCCCACAAGATGAATTCGTGTTCACAACTATTGCGCCTTCCTTTGATGAAGATGTAGCAAAGCAAGATGTTTTAAGTCTTGCCAACGTTTTCCCCAATCCATACTATGGACTGTTTAGGACAGGCTCTGGACCAGGTAACCGCACCGTGACGTTCAGCCACCTATCGCCAGTAGCGACCGTTCGTATTTTTTCTCTTGCCGGTGCGTTGGTACGCACCTTCAAAAAAGATGATAACAGCCAGTTTTTGCATTGGGATTTATTGAATGAATATGAAAGATTGGTCGGCAGCGGAATCTATATCGCGCACATTGAAATGACCGAGCTTGGCGTCAGTAAAATATTGAAGCTGGCTCTTGTGCACGAATGATTGGTTCATGCTAACAGTTAAACCATTTAGGAGAAGAAATGTTTTTCAGAATAAGTAACTACTTGCTTCTGGCCGTACTATCATTTTTCTGGGGGTGCATCGGCAATCTTTTTGATTCAAGTAAAGCCGATCAATTTAGATTGCTTTACGCCTCACATGATGGGTCTTATACAAATGGGATGCTTTTTTCGATGAATGAGGATGGCACAGATAATGTAATTATTGCAGACACTTTCTCTACTTTAGGTTCTGCGGTATGGTCACCAAATGCCAGGAAGATTGCATTCACACGCGACAAAGAAGGCTATTCAAACATATTTATTATGAATTTTGATGGGGGACAGGGAAGGTAAATGTTACCAATAGTTCCTTTAGCAATTCGGATCCTCAATGGTCGCCGGATGGCACCCAAATTGTGTTTACATCTCATACTTCTGAAAAAAATCATATCCCTGAAACATTTGAAGTTTTTGTAATGAACCCTGATGGCTCAAATAGAACTCAGTTAACAAATATGGGACAAGCGTACGTTCCGCAATGGTCGGTTAACGGATCCAGAATTCTCTTTCGTAAGTATGGTGAACCGGCGCAACTTTTTTCGATGACACCAGATGGAAGTGAACTAGTTCAGTTGCTCGATACGATAGATGGTGGTTACGATTTATCTCCAAATGGCACCTCTCTTGCGTTCACCAAACTGGATTCAACTGGCTTCTTTCACATTTATAAGTTGGGGGTTAATGATAGAACTCTGGAAAAATTGACAGATAGTGAACGTGATGGTAATCCGGTTTGGTCTCTGGATGGCGAAATAATCGTCTTTGAATCTTGGCGCAACCAAACGGGATTCGGAGAGCTGTATGTTATGAACGCCAATGGCAGTGACCTGAAACGGATTACCAATATAACCGATCACATACTTTATTACGATCTCTCCCCGGATAGTAAAAAAATAGCGTTTAGTTCCGGGCGAGCGCGGCATCATAACTGGGATATATATGTGATGGATATTGACGGTTTAAATATAGCACGATTAACCAATATGGGTGATAATTCTTTTAGAGGGTGGTCGCCCATTCGAATGTAGATTTTCAAAAAATACATATAATGCTGGAAGAAATAAGGAAAAGATAAGGCGGATACTCAAGCGCACGCGAGTCCAACTTATTTTTTGGAAGACTTTATCACTGCTTTATTTAACTCACATTTGCCGCATTTACTGCCTGCGCCGTCACCATGCGTGAATTGGCGGATAAATTGTCGGGTCGTATAAATCACTGCTCCTAGTACAACTGCAAATGCTATTATTTCCTGAGTATTCATTTCTAACTAAGTCCTAGTAAAAGGCCGCCTTGGTAAACGAGCAGCGAGCCAACATAGGCCATTGAGGTCATATAAATGATCATGATAATTGGCCAGCGCCAACTATTGGTTTCGCGCTTAACTACAGCCACAGTAGACATACATTGACAGGCCAGCACAAAGAAAACCATCAAAGAAAGCGCCACCAGCGGCGTGTAAACTTTTTTACCGGTATCAGGATCAGTTTCATTTCTCATCGCTTCGCGTAATGTGTGGGAATTTTCATCTGCGTCTTCCACATTGTAAATTGTTGCCAAGGTGCTAACCATCACTTCGCGAGCAGCAAACGAGGCAATCAACCCAATTCCCATTTTCCAATCAAAGCCAAGAGGCTTGATGACAGGTTCGATGACATGGCCAAGCTGGCCGGCATAACTTTGCTTAATGGCCTGGCTGGATGACATTTCCGTAGCCGGTTTTGGATAGGATGCCATGAACCACAATATGATCGAAATAGCGAGAATAATTTTACCGGCATCCGTAACAAAAATTTTGGCACGCTCCCACATTTGCAAAAAGGTCCAGCGGATGGAGGGCATGCGGTAGGGGGGGAGTTCCAGAACAAAAGTTGAAGGTCTTTGCTTCTTTGAGCCAAAACGATTCAAGGCATACGCCGCAACTACGGCTGCTAATATTCCCAAAAGATAGAGGGATAGCAAAAGCAGCCCCGGCAGGGTTAGAAAGCCAACCATGATATTGGGGATAAAAGCGCCGATCATCAAAGCGAAAACCGGCAAGCGGGCACTGCAACTCATCAGCGGCGCTATCATGATTGTAACGAGGCGGTCGCGCGGGTTACGAATGGTTCGTGTAGCCATAATGCCGGGAATGGCACAGGCAAAAGAAGATAGTAGTGGAATAACTGACCTGCCACTTAAACCAACGCCCTTCATAATTCGATCCATTATAAAGGCCGCACGCGACAGATAGCCGGTGTCTTCCAAGATAGATAAAAAGAAGAATAGAAATAGAATTTGGGGTAAAAATATCAGAATCGCGCCAACCCCGGCAATGCCGCCATCCACAATCAAATCTTCAATAACACCGTCGGGCATGATGCCGGCAATTTGAATGCCGAGCCAGCCAATGAAGCTTTCGATCAGGTTCATCGGGACTTCGGCCCACGCAAATATTGATTGAAAAATTGCGCCAAAAATCAAAACAAAAATAATGGGGCCGGCAACACGATGGGTTAATACACGATCTAATTTTTCGCTGAAGTGGTCTTTTTTTATATTGACTTCTGTTACAGTTTCACTGTAAATATTATCAATACAACGGTAGCGCAGTTCGCTTTCCATTCTGTGCCATTTTGTGTCTTTCGTTTCCAACTGCTGCCGAACTTCGGTAACGGTTTTATTCAGTTCAGCGAATTGGTTGTTCTCGAGATTCGTACGCCAATTCTCTAGTGTCAAATCATTGGACAAAACACGCAATGCTTCTGCGTAGCAAGAGAAATTATTTAAAGAAGTATTGCTTTGCAGCCAGCTTTGAATTGGTTGAAGAATGTTTTTGGTTTCAGCATCGAAGCAAAAGTTGGATGGTTCAAATTTACCGTTTTCTTGTGTTACTTGTGTTAGTATTTGAGCCTTTAATTTCTTAATGCCTTTATTTTTACATGCGCAAATAGGAATGACCGGGATACCGAGTTTTTTTGCCAGGATATCCACATCTATTGTGAGCCCACGTTTCTCAGCAGAATCCATCATGTTGAGCGCGAGCAATGCAGGCTTTCCCAACTCAACCACCTGGGTTACAAGAAATAAACTTCTGCTCAGATTGGTTGCATCCGCAACTACCACCACCAGTCGCACATCCTCCAGCTCTTTCGAGCGGCCGGTTATTATATCGGAAGATATTTTATCATCCAGTGATTTTGGAACCAGGCTATACAGCCCGGGCAAGTCATGCATCTCAATTTTTTGTTTGCCGGAATCAAGCAGCATCCCTGAAATATGCTCCACGGTCACACCCGGGTAGTTCCCGACTCTGTGACGCAAACCGGTTAACGCATTAAAAACAGTGGTCTTGCCGGCGTTCGGATTTCCGATCAACGCAATATCAATATGCTTTTTTGCAGAAGGTTTTTTACTCTGAGTTTGCGTGCTCATTTCTAATAAATCCTATTCACTGCAATTTACAAGAATTGATTTTGCTTCAGAGCGGCGGATGGAAAGATGATAGCCACGGACTTCCAGTTCAAGCGGATCACCAAACGGAGCAAATTTAACCAAGCGGATAGGCGTACCCGCGATCAGTCCCATTTCCATCAGGTCGGTCTCATCTATACCATTTTTTTTGATTTCGTCAATAACACCCTTTGTGCCGGGTTTTAAATTGTCCAGAGGCAGTAATTCAGACTTAGTATGCATTTTCAGCTCTCGTTATTTTTGTGATTATATGCCTGTTTGATTTTTTTGTTTTCGAGCCATAAACCCGAGAATGCCGTAAAAAGTGTAACTACAACCATAATAATTGCCAGCCGCACCCACGGCATATTTAAAGCCATACGTGTTTGAACTAAATTTATACTTACAAAAATCCACATTACTACAAAAACCCCATGAAGCACCTGCCAAAATTTGAGCGTCCAGAGATTACGTATAAATAATGTGGCTGGAAGTAATAACATCAGGATTGCCGCTTCTAATCCATAAAACCGCATGATGTGGGCGGCAATCAGAATGGTAGAAAAAATTAAAGGTAACAAACGGACTATTAACATTGTTATGCCTGTGTTTTTTTCAAAACGTTTAAAAATAACCAGTCGTATAGACCGGAAATCGAAATCAAAACAAACAGCAAGGAGCCAAGCGGCAGAATAAGGATGTAAAATTTGCCGGTTATATCTTGAAAAAATCGTCCATTATGGATTTCAAATAGATAGTTCCACAATGGGAACTTGGGATTTGTTGTCATTTCTTCGGGCATATTTAAAAAAGATTCATCCGCCGCGCCATTTATTGCAACAAGTCCTTTTTCATGATTGGTAATGAATTCTTTGCCACCCGGTGTTTTGAAATAACCGGTTACCATGTAATCCCCCGGCCTCATCGGTGACACATTTTTGGCCTCTTTATTTGTCAACATGTCGATGGCTTTTTGGGTTTCCCGGTCCAGGTGATAAATACCATTGAAAGAGCCCACCAGGTAGCCGCCGGTACCGTAGGGTTCAAAAACCGTTGTACCCATTACAAAAACGGGGGCAGGAATTTCCGATTTGACAAAAGGCTCATGAAAACTTTTGCTGACCCAGAAACCATCTGTACATTGCAGGATAATTTTATCTTCAACCGCATCATAAAGTGCGTTTTGGATTTTCTCTTCCCAGGGATTATGCTCTCGAAACCCGGGGTAGAGAGAAGCCGGAATACTACCGTTCGCCAGCGCAACCAGCAGTGGCGGCCGCATAAAAAAACCTGTTCCCCCGATGATGAGTAAAATTGCAAAAATCCAGATTCCGATTTTTAAGTGGTACTTGAACATAAATTTGAAAAGTCTGCGGCTATTGGGGTTGGCAAGAAGAACACTGTCCTTATTACGTTTTCTCTGCCAGGGGAAATACCAGGTATAAAAAGCAGAAAGGCTTAGGAATATGATAATAAGGCCGGTCGCGTCAAAAATTAATTTACCCGGTAATCCCCAAACTTTGCCATCGTGCAGGTCGAAAAATAGTTTGACCAATGAGATACGTTCTTCTTTTTCTTGCCGTATTAAACGGGCTTCTTTAAAATTGAAACTATTATTTTTGATTGGTGAAAGAAAGATTCCGGAAGGAGTTACGGCCACTAGCTGATTCTCAATATTAAGAATTTTTACTACCTGAATTCTTTCTTCGCCCAGTTCGATGGCTTGCCAGATGCCATCATTAAAATCACAAACATAAAGTCCGCCATCTGTTCCGGCTAATAATTGATTGCTTTCTTCAAGCAGCAATAAATCTTTCGTTTTATTATAGTAATCGGAATTTGGTAAGCCATTTGCAAATGGGGTAAAAGTTTGCCCGGCGTCTATGGTTTTCCAGATGCCCTGCTTGCCGGCCAGATAGGCCGTATCTGGGTTTTCTCTTGGGAAAACCAGATCTACAAGTGCGCTTCTATTCCAATTTTTGATCTGATATTGTGGTGGAAGCAACCAGGCTGGTACTGAAATTTTGCTTATCAAACCGGGATGATTCATCAAGATTCCGGAGATGCTCATCCAAATCATAAAAAGGAGCAAAACCAGTCCTATATATTTATGAAGCCATTTTGAAATTTTAAAAATGCTCTGCATAGCTGCTACTAGAAGATGTAAATATCTTTGATATTAATCATTGTGGTCAGCAGGTTTGAGATTTTCAGCGCCTGGGAGCTTGCCAATTAATTCTGCCGGGCTGTGGATAAGCAGTGGAAGATGCTGTGGGCAAATCCAAAGCGGTCCGCCCTGGTATTGCAAATTGACTAGCGGCGTTTCAGAATCTTTGCGGTGGCAGTATAAACAATTTGCATTATTTGAACTCATTTAAGAATCCTCCTTATATGTTTGTTGTGACATGAGGCATTCATCATCGCAAACCGCACAGTTTGTTATATTGCATTTGCTTGATTGCTCGTAGAGGTGGAAAGTTTCTAAAAAGTTCCGGGCATTTTTATCGTCTCCAGACATGAATTTCATAAAAATTAATAATTTTTTACCGGTTTCCGGGCTAAGAAGGTGTTCTATTTTGCACGCGTCAATTTCAGCCTGGCAGGGATTAACATTCAATACAGTTATCAGAAATTTCTTAAAGATGGTCCGCATGGATTGAATGGATTGGCTGATGCTGGTTGCTTCGTCGGATAATAGTAAAAATTTATTTTGGTCTTCCTTGACCAAGCCTTTTTCTTTGAGCGTTTTCAGGGTAATTGAAGCGCTCCCGCGTGTAATTTCCAGACGTCGGGCAACATCTGTAACGCGTGCATAACCATTTTCACCAAGCAGATCATAAATAGTCATTAAATGGTGTGCCGCGCTGTGCGAAATTTTGTTTTTTTCAAATGCCTTCCAAATTTCCATAATCTATCATTCTGTTGGTGTGTGCTCTAATTGATTTATTTAACCAAGAAGTGTTTTAAATATATAACAATTTTTATGCCAGTCAAGCTGTAATTGATTTAAACGGACTAGAGTGAACTTAAATTGGGCCGTAAACTAGTTGACTGGTGTGTTTTTAGTGTGGTTGAATGGCGTCGTTAATTTTCCAAAATGAAAATTCATTCCTAAAAGTAGAAAAGGATTAAGCGGTTCTTTAGTCCGTAACATTGGTTTTTTCTTTTTCGGCTTTAGCTTGGTGGACGGATATATCAGGCATTTTATACGGTGCATGGTTTGGTTTGACTAACAGGAACTTTAATAGAGCTAAAATAAGAAAACCAAGTGTTGACTGAAATGCCATAAACGCAAAGACCTTTAAAATGGAAAAACCCGGATCGACAAATCTTACCAGCCAGCTGGCAGCTTCGTTTAGCAGGGCGAAGGAAAATCCGCAGGCAACAAAGGCTATTTTAACGTTTTTTGAGTAGGGTGCAAAAATTAGTAAATGTGTAATAAATAGAATAACCAACGCTTGCATGGCGAGGTGTCCGTGTGTCACCTCCAGCATGGATTGGTAAGTTCTGGGCATGGTAAAGGCTTCTTCAGATCCGAGATAGTATGCTTGAACGGATTCTGGCGTCATACCCATTTTGGCAAAATACATCGCGAAATTTGTTATCCAAAAACCTACGAGAAATACCAGCGTGAAGATGATGGTTAACTTCATTAATGATTGGTTTTGGAAATTTCCGTTCTGCATGTACTTCAAATTTAATTCTCCTCAATAATTGCAACTTGGTATAGCGCCATAATTTTTCGTACACCAAGCGTGACGGCTCTCACCGTGAGCGTTGCACCGCTCACGGCATGTATTTCACGTTTCGGCCAAAAGTTCTCGTTTAAAAATTTATTGGTAAAGAGTTTAAACCAATTTTCCCTTGGCAAATAATCCCTCGGCTCGTAAAATGCCAACATTTCCACTGACGCGACTGTTGCATCTGGGTTTAAAACCACCATAAATGTTTCACGTTTCGTTCTGACAATATTTGTTTCAAAAAATACGTAGGCGGTCGTTGAGTCAGGTTTTAAGCCGGAATAATACGTGACAATTTTAGAGCCAATTTTAGTTTTTGCAACTTTTTGGATTTGGGCGGCCTGGTCGTCAGTAAGGAAAATAGTTTTTCTTTGAACATCTGCCACATTTCCAAAAACAGATTTTAGTGCCGTATCCTGATTTTTAAAAACCTGGCAAAGGGCTGCTTCGGCGTTTATCAAACCGCATAAAAAAACTAGAATTTTAACGAGATGAAAATTCATATTAAAATAGATAGGTTATTGCTGCATTAAATTGATCGATAGCAGAATCTGCTTCATTGTCACGATTGACAAAATCCAACTTCAGAGCAACATTGGGATGTGGTTTGTAAGTTAAGCCAAATGAAATGTTCGTTCTTTCACGCGCAGGATTTTTTACGAAGCCTGAAGGCACTTCGTTCTGCGTGTTGAGTTTTTCGTATTGAATAAACGGAGCGAGGTAATGAGAAGTTCCGGCTACTAAATATGGCAATATATCATAGCCGGCGGTCACGTAATAACCCGATTGTGAATCTCCTAGAGAGCTTGAACCTGTTAAGCCCAACACGTTATTTAACTCTGCTGCCTCATCAATTGTGGAGTGTGCATACAGCCCGCGTAGTTCAAGACCACGTCTGGCGAAAACTGCATGTGCAGAAAAAACAGAATATCCGGCATTAATATTTGAGCCGGTACTGTCAACCAATCCTTGCCCGGTATTTCCGGAAAAAAATGATGCACCTATATCCAAGCCGGCGATACCTGTATAGTTCACGCGGCCGCTAACACCAAAGTCTTCTGCTTTTGCTTTAGCGCCATTTTGCCTGCCGCTTCTTACACCATTGGAGCCAAACTTTGCGGCATTTAAACTTTCCAAAATATATAATTTGTAGCTGAATCCATTTGTTGCGGCACCAAGTATTCCGAATCCATTTGCCCGCCATGTAGATGGAATAATTCGGCGTTCAGTTTCCGGACGAAGTGAACCATGAAAAGTTGGCGGCTCATGTAATTCATTCACGATGCCTACCGGCGTAAGCAGCATACCCGCCCTAAGGTTAAATGCCGAACTGATTTGTGCTTCGATATAGCCGAATTCGATAGCGACTTCACCGGGTTGACCATCACCTGCCTTTGCGTGTTCAAATTCAATTTCAGTGTTGAACAGCAGCCAGTCATTAAAACGGTAGCCAAAATAGATGATGTGCCGTAAATAGTCAATTTGATCGGTTTTACCGGAAGATAACCCGTCATCGGTTTCATCCGAAAAATTTTCATAAACCATTTCACCATATCCGGCCAGGGAAACACCTTCTTGTTTTAGTGTATAAACCTTTGATGCTGCCGGTCCCATTCCGAATTTGCTTTCATAAATAGGCTCAGATACTTCACCGAGTTTTTGCTTTTCAAGTTCCTGTGTAAGAATTTCTACCCGGCGCATTAATTCTTTTAACGTATCCTGTTTGGTGACTTGTTGTGAAAATCCTATCTGAGTGGAAGATAAAAATATAAGCAATGTTAACCCGAGGCTTTGCATTTTTGTATTCCTTTGATTTTGTGTTTAGTTTAACTATAGTTATTTTGTTTTGTTGTTAGTGTTTATGTTTTACTATTAAAACAACTGAGCTGATAATAAAAAAGAAATTGTAGAATGTCAATAGTAAAATTAGTTTTTTTAAAGAAAAAGTTTGTGAGTGGTCATATCTTGCATTTAGTTTTCATTTATTAGATTCCCATTTTTCATTTTGAAAAATAGTTCATTTCTTGTAAGAAAATAGCAGTGTTGATAAATACGTATAAGTATATATAATATAAGTTGATATGCTTGTTTTTATATTTGGCTTTTATCATACAGATTTCTGGCACCATTTTTGTGAAGTGCAGAGACCTATCAAAATAGTTAAAAATGGACATATAAGGTTATGCATATTATTCTAGTCGGATTAAATCATGAAACTGCCCCTGTAGAATTGCGTGAAAAGTTAGCTTTTGCAGATAATTTGTTACAAACGCCGCTGACCGAAATTACAAATTCTAAAAAATATGACAGCATTAATGAAGTAGTCATTTTGTCAACCTGCAATCGAGTTGAGATTTATGCTGCTGTAGATGATAAAGTTGCGGGATTGAATGACGTAAAACAATTTTTGGTAGATTATCACGCAATTCAATTAAATGACTTTGAAGAGCATTTGATAGAGTTGGCAGATGCCGAAGTTGTACAGCACCTTTTCGAAGTCTCCAGTACTTTGAAATCGATGATTGTCGGCGAAACTCAAATTCAGGCACAAATCAAACATGCATTTGAAGCTGCCCGGGAATTTGGTACGAGTGGCACAGTTTTATCCACATTATTTCAAAATGCGCTTTCAGTTGGCAAACGGGTGCGTCATGAAACTGAAATTGGAGAGCACTCTCTATCGGTTAGCCATGCCGCAGTGATGCATTTAAAGAAGCAGTTGCATAGTTTGTCCGGGAAAAAAATAGCGATGATTGGCAGCGGAAAAATGGGACGCCTTGCCATTAATGCGTTAATAAAAAATGGCAGTGATGATGTTTTGCTGGTGAATAGAACCAAGTCCAAAGCTCAAGAAATAGCTGACGAGTTGGATTTAACAGCCTACGATTATAGCAACCTGGAAGATTGCCTGGTTGCGGCAGATGCAGTCATTTCTTCTACGGGTGCACCAAATGCAATTCTCACGGTTGAGCTGATGCAGCGCGTAATGACCGCAAGAAATTTCAGACCATTACACCTGGTTGACATCGCTGTGCCGCGTGATATAGAAAATGATTGCAATAATATTGCCGGAGTTGAGTTGGTTAACATCGATAGTTTGCAGGCGGGTATTGACCAGAACAGGCAAAAACGAATCCTTGAAATGGAAAAGGTTCGGACGATTGTACAGCAGGAGGTTACGAATTTTCTTGAGTGGCTTGAATCGCTTAAAGTTAAGCCTTTAATTATGGATTTGAGAAAATTTGCAGAAGAAATCAGAGAAAAAGAATTGTCAAGAGTCTATCGTAAGTTCGAGAATGGGTTTTCCGATCATGACTCGGAGTTGCTGCAGGACATGACACGTCGAATTATAAACAAAATGTTACACGTGCCCATATCTCAAATCCGGGCAGAAGCAGTTTCCGGTAATGAACCGGAAATGAGAACAACCGTCAAAAATTTATTCGGGTTATAAGAGTGGATAAAAATAGAGTTCTCAAGGTAGGGACACGCCGGAGTCTGTTGGCTAAATCCCAAACCAACTGGGTTATTGGACAGTTGGTTAAATTTCATCCCCAAGTCAAAATAGAAATTGTTGAAATCGTTACTCAGGGCGACAAAATTTTAGATACTGCCTTGAGCAAAGTACCCGGGAAAGGTGTTTTCGTAAAAGAGATCGAAGATAAGTTGCTTTCAAAAGAAATTGATCTTGCCGTTCATAGTATGAAGGATTTGCCTACCGAGTTCCCGGAGGGACTCACAGTTGGCGCAACCAGCGCAAGAGTAGACCCACGCGATGTTTTTATTTCACGCCACAATTTGAATCTGGCAGATTTACCGGCAAACTCCCGCATTGGAACCAGCAGTTTACGTCGACAGGCACAGTTACTTAATTATCGTAACGACCTGGAAATTTTAGATATTCGCGGTAATATCGATACGCGCTTAAACAAGTCTGAAACTGAGCCGTATGATGGTATTTTGTTGGCGGCTGCCGGGCTGATAAGGATGGGTTGGGATGATCGAATTCATGAATTCTTGTCCTGCGAAGTCATGGTGCCAGCTGTTGGACAGGGTGCACTCGGCATTGAAATCCGCAAAGACGACCCCGAAATAAAAACCTTGCTCGAGCCTTTTAATGACACTGAAACTCAATTGGCTGTAGCTGCCGAACGAACTTTCCTGGCTGCCATGGGCGGCGGTTGTCAAACACCAATGGGTGCTTTTTGCCGTGTTCGTGATAATAAAATCGTATTTCATGCTGTCCACTCAGAAGAAGACGGTAGTAATTTTAAACGTGAGAGAGTTGAAGCGCCTCTTGACGCCGCTCAACATACAGCAATGAAGATTGTGGAAAAATTCAAAAGCGCGTCATGAAAACCCCACTGGCGAATAAAACCATCATCATCACCCGGGCTGCCGGGCAGGCGGAGCCATTTGTTACTCTCTTGCAGGATTTAGGCGCAAATGTGATCCATGTTCCAACTTTTGAAATATCTCCGGTTTCATCCTGGCAGGTTTTCGATGCCGCTGTCCAGGAATTAGACTCTTTTGATTGGCTGATTTTTACTTCCTATAATGGTGTCAAGTATTTTATCGATCGTTTGAAAGATAATGGACTTTACACTGAGAACCTGGACCGGAAGAAAATAGCAGCAGTTGGTGAAAAAACTGCAACGTATTTACAAGAACTCAAAATCAAAGTCGAGCTTGTCCCGGAGGAATTCTGCGCGGAAGGTTTGATAGAAGCCATCGAAAAACAGAATTTATTTTCTCAGAAAATTCTGATAATCCGCCCGGAAAAAACGCGCGATATACTTAAGGCAGCTTTGGAAGCACTCGGACATTCTGTTGAAGAGCTCGCGGTTTACCGCAATCAACCGGTTGCCATTGATACTTCAAAGATCAATGGCTCGCAGCCCGATGTCCTGACTTTCCTGAGTCCATCCGCCGTGAAAAATTTTGTCAATGCATTTGGTTTTGAAAAAGTAAACGGTTGGGTTGAAGGTGGCTGTCGTATCGCCTCCATCGGCAATGTTACCGGTCAGGCTGTAAAAAACGCAAACTTGACATCTCACATTTTACCCAAAAAATATACTATTGAAAGTTTAGTTGAGGAAATCTTAGAATATTACAATGAATAATAAATTGAAAAATGATTTGCTTCTCAAAGCCTGTCGAAGAGAGCCGACGCCCAGAACACCAATTTGGATTATGCGCCAGGCAGGCCGCTATTTGCCTGAATATCAGAAAGTACGCGCTAAGGCAGATTTTTTAACCATGTGCCACACACCGGAACTAGCTGCGGAAGTTACATTGCAGCCCATAGATATTATTGGCGTGGATGCGGCTATAATATTTTCAGATATTTTGGTGATCCCGGCAGCAATGGGCATGCCTTTGAATTTTACGGAGGGTCGGGGTCCGGTTTTTGAAAAGCCATTGCAAAGCGCTGCAGAAATCGCTGCCCTGCGTTTGGTGGAACCTGAGTCCGATCTTAGTTCTGTTTTAGATGCCATCAAACTGGTAAAAAAAGAATTGGATGGCAGGGTTCCTGTTATTGGTTTTGCCGGCGCACCCTGGACGCTTGCCTCATATATGATAGAAGGCAGCGGTTCAAAAAATTTTACAAAAATTAAGGGTTTGATGTATTCCGAGCCGGACACTTTATTGAGTCTGCTCAACAAACTCAGTGATGCAGTTGCCGATCTTCTGCTGGCACAGATTAAAGCCGGTGCGGATGTGGTACAAATTTTCGATAGCTGGGCAGGAATTTTGACGCCTGAATATTTTAAGAAGTTTTCCATGCCCTTCTTAAAGGATGTTGTCCAAAAAGTCAAAAAGGCTGGTGTTCCTGTGATCTTGTTCGCCCGCGATGCCGGACATTCATTTCCGGAGTTGGCTGAAATTGGCGCCGATGTACTCAGCGTTTCCTGGACTGAAGATTTGGAGCAAGCACGCCAGGCCGTTGGCAGCAAGGTTGGATTGCAGGGGAATTTAGATCCATCTGCTTTATTCGCTCCAAAAGAAGTTTTGCTCCGTGAAACAAAAAATGTCTTGCAAAAAGCAGGATCGCATCCCGGATATATTTTCAATTTGGGCCATGGTATTTTGCCGAAAACACCGGTGGACAATGCCAAAGCGCTGGTTGAGTTTGTGAAAGAAGAAAGCGCCAAAATGAACACACAAAATTAGGACTCAACCATGACTATAACTAAGCAATTCTCCGTTGACATTCACATGTTAAAGCGGTACGATAAGCCTGGTCCACGTTATACCAGCTACCCCACTGCTCCTAAGTTTTCGACAGATTTTTCCGCTCAGGACTTTCATAGAGAAATTATTGAATCAAATCAAAATGGCACGATGACGGATTTATCGCTGTATTTTCACATGCCATTTTGTGACACGTTATGCTTTTTTTGCGGCTGTACCATGATCATCACGAGCAATCGTGATCGCATCGATGAATATCTTGACTATTTGACGAAGGAGATTCAATTGGTCAGCCGGCAAATTAACCCGGCCCGGAAAGTGGCGCAACTACATTGGGGCGGAGGCACTCCGACTTATCTCAGCCCGGAGCAAACCCGCCGGATTTTTGGTGTGATCCGCGAAAATTTCACTTTTCGCGAAGATGCCGAAATCAGCGTTGAAATTGACCCTCGCGGCATGACAGACGAACATCTTGATGCGTTAAAAGACGTAGGTTTTAACCGTGCAAGTATTGGCGTGCAGGACTTTATCCCCGAGGTACAGAAAGCCATTAACCGCGAACAAAGCGAGGAACTAACCCGATGGGTTTTTGACGGACTGCGCCAACGCGGCTTTGAAAGTATCAACCTCGATTTGATTTACGGCTTGCCGTACCAAACCGTGGATTCATTCGAAAACACGCTGGATAAAATTATAGATATTAGTCCGGACCGTCTGGCAATTTTTAATTATGCACACGTACCGTGGATGAAAAAACATCAGCGTGTGATTAATGAAGAAACCCTGCCGGGCCCCGAAGCCAAGCTTCAGATTCTAAAGACAACTATCGAAAAACTTACAGCCAGTGAGTATGTTTTTATAGGTATGGATCATTTCGCCAAAGCCGAAGACTCTTTAACTAAAGCATTCATGGAGAAAAATCTTTACCGAAATTTTCAAGGATATTCCATTCTGTCAGGGTGCGATATGTACTCTTTCGGCATGTCAAGCATCAGTCAGTTGCAGAATGTGTATGCACAGAACGTAAAGGAACTCCCTGCATATTACGCCGCCATTGGAAATGGTCGCCTACCCATAGAGCGTGGCTACCGCCTGGATGAGGATGATCACATCCGCCGCCATTTAATCACGCGGCTTATGTGCGATTTCGAAATCAATAAACCGGCCATTGAAAAAGAATGTAACATCAATTTTGATGATTATTTCGCTGATGAATTGCCTGACTTGGAACCCATGATTTTTGATGGGTTGGTAAAGGTGTCTGATACAAAAATCGAACTGACAGAAATGGGACATCTCCTGGTGCGCAATGTTGCAATGATTTTCGACAGACATTTAAAAGAAATGCGTCAGAGCAAAAAACAGATGTTTTCAAAGACAGTATGATAAGGTTCGTAGTCCACGCTTTTAGCGTGCAGAAATTGAAAAAAAGTCAGCCTAAAGGCTGTACTACGAACCCAAATGACGAACCAAAGGCAAGAGGTGCTCATCCTTGGACGAAAGAACTTTCCTCAAACATTATAAATATGACGATCGGTTAATCACGGGAAAATATTATTCCGGAGAGCCCCTCAAAATTGAGACGGGAGATAAAATCGGCGTGGTTTTGATGAACCTCGGCGGGCCGGAAAAAATCGAAGACATCGAACCATTTCTCTACAATTTGTTTATGGATCCGGCCATCATCGACATGCCGTTCGGCGGTGTGTTGCGGCACTGGCTTTCCAGCTTTGTTTCCTCCAAGCGTTCCGGAAAAGTAGCCCATGATTACAATGCTATCGGCGGCGGCTCGCCAATAACCCGTTTAACTAAAGAACAGGCTGATAATCTCGAGAGCCAATTGAATGCTTTTTACGGTTCCGAAACCGGTGCCGAGTTTAAAACCTATATCGCCATGCGCTATTGGAAGCCAACCACGGAAGATGCCGTAGAACAAATGAAGGCTGATGGTGTGAACAAGGTGGTTCTGTTACCCCTTTATCCACATTATTCCAAAACAACCACCGGCTCATCACTGGTTTACTGGTGGTTGCTCGAACGTGAAAAAGAAATCCCTGCATGGCCAACAACTTACGTACATGAGTATGCCGCACATCCCAAATTTATTCAGGCCATCAGTTCCCGTATCGATGAAGCGATTGCGCGTTTCCCGGCAGATGTCCGAAGTGAAATTCAATTGGTTTTTAGCGCACATGGCACGCCTTTGTATGAGATGAAAAAACGCCGCGATCCATACTGCTGTTTGATTCATTCAACGGTAGAGCAGGTCATGCGATACCGCGAAAATGATTTGCCGTTCCATGTTTCATTTCAAAGTAAGGTCGGCCCGGCAGAATGGCTCACGCCTTCGACTCAGGACAAATTAATTGAGCTTGGAAAAAGCGGCCATGAAGCGGTGTTGGTGAATCCGGTTGCCTTTGTAACCGACCACATCGAGACGGCCTACGAACTCGATATTATGCTGCGCGAGGATGTGCACAATAATGGCATCGAACATTATGAAGTCACACAAGGTTTGAATTCGCACACTTTGTTTATTGAGACCCTGGCTGAAGCGGTTGCCGCGCAATTGGATTTTGGCTCAAATATGAAACGTGCTGTGCCCTCAGAAAAATACGATTCTGCAGATAGAAGTTGTCGCTGTCACCAATGCGAGCATATTACAGAGGCGCACTGTTGGCGGGAAGCAGAAGTTGAATCTGTTTAACCAACCTTGCGAAGGTTTCTAACCTTCGCAAGGTTTTGTTTTTTGGTA
>JAJDAE010000130.1 GCA_029262035.1 Candidatus Zhuqueibacterota bacterium | reverse complement strand
TGTATGAGAAAACATCTGCCTAATCGTCATGTTACCTTTTTCTTGGGTAAATTGCGGCAGATAATCCTTTACGAAATCATCAAGCGCAATGAGTCCATCATCAACAAGAGACATGATGACGGCTGCTGATAACCATTTGGTTGCCGAGGCAATGGGAACAATTGTACTGGTGTTGTAAAAAATTCCAAAAGATTTATCATAAATAATTTCATCGTCTTTAATAAGAAGCAGTGCACTTCCCCCACGCAAACCACGGATGGTTGAAACAGAGTCCGCAAGTAATTGGTCTACGCCTGAAAAATCATATTCAACTTGAGCACGAGCAGTGCAAGGAATGGTGCATACCATCAGTAACAAGTTTAGAAACAGGGTTTTCATAGAACGACTCCAACTTACTAATTTGACGCGGAAGGGCGCCAACACGAAATCAACATCTTTCATTTTTTTGCTTCATAAGCAAAACACTGAAATTCGTCACTATCTTGTTGATCTAATCGCGTTAATGTGCACAAGATTTCCTCGGAAGGATCGTCATCGTGTTTGCACGAAACGCAAAGGCCCGGTTTTGATACCAGGTTGGGATCCAGGCGGTTGCCATCATCATCAAAATATCCTTCAAATTCATTTTCCATCTAATCCTCCCGGTAATGACACCCCACACTGCGCTTATTTTGCCACGCAGCGGCAGTCACTAAAAGCGCGGCACGCATGGCGTTTCTCAGGCCTATAAGCTCATCAGTCAGCTTGGCGTCACCGTAAAATTGCTCCACCTGGAAACCGAGGCTGCGCAGGTCGAAAATTGCCCGGCGCAGGCGTTCGCGCGAACGTGCCAGGCCGACATAATTCCACATAATGTGTTTAATCGAAATCATATCCTGACTGATCAACGCCAAATCGGGCGGAATTTTGCCGGTGTCTTCCCAGGGTGGAATGCTGTGCACATCCTGTTTTTTAGAAGACTGAATATAGGCCTGAATATGATCTGCGGCACGCTTGCCCCAGACCAGGCCTTCCAGCAAAGAAGTACTTGCCAGTCGATTGGCGCCATGCACGCCGGTACAGGCAACTTCCCCCACGGCGTATAAATCTTTTACCGTGGTCTGCCCGTTTAAGTCCGACCAGATACCACCGCAAAAATAGTGTGCTGCCGGAACCACAGGCACCAAATCAGTGAGCACATCCACGCCAAACTCAAGACACTTTTCAAGGATATTGGGAAAATGTTTCTTAATACGGTTGACTGAAATATTAGATTTCAGGTCCAGATAAACGTTGGTGGTGCCTTTGTCGAGCATCTCTTTATGAATGCCACGAGCAACCACGTCACGTGGAGCCAGGTCTTTCCATTTAGGATCGTATTTTTGCATGAATGGCTTGCCTCGGGCATTAACAAGCCGTGCGCCATCGCCGCGTACTGCCTCTGAAATTAGAAACCGAGCACTATCCTGGTGGTAAAAAGCTGTGGGGTGAAATTGCACAAACTCACAGTTCAGTACCCGGGCGCCGGCGCTGTACGCCATAGCAAGACCGTCGCCGCGTGCGCCATAGGGATTTGTGGTACGCAAGAAAACTTGTCCCAAGCCGCCGGTTGCAAGCACAGTTTTTTTTGCAATGCAGCGAATGACTTTTCCATCGCGCTGGTTTAAAATATAGGCGCCAACGCATTGTGTCGGTTTATAAATTTCAAGACGATTTAGGGAATGATGCGCCAGGGTGAGCAAATCGACAGCGGTGCATTCGGTGAGCAGCGTAATATTTTTATGTTTGTCGACAGCATTTAGCAACGCCTTTTCAATGGCATCGCCGGTGGCATCGGCAGAGTGAATAATGCGCGCGACCGAATGGCTACCCTCTCGTGTCAGAGAAAGCTGGTCATCATTTTTATCAAACGCAACGGCCAACCGGTCAAGCAAAATTTCCTGAACCAGACCCGGGCCTTCAGTTACCAGCACGTCAACAGCGGCGGGGTCAGATAATCCGGCGCCGGCGCGAATAATATCTTCCTTCAGCAAATCCGAGGAGTCTTCTTCCCCGCGAAAAATGATGCCGCCCTGAGCATAGTGGGTATTAGATTCCTCAGGGCGTTGCGTCCGGGTAATTGCAGTAACGTGATAGCCGGCATCTGCAAGCATAAGCGCAGTTGTACTGCCCGCAATGCCGCAGCCAATTATTAGAATGTCGGTTTCGATTAGTTCATTCATAGAATTAGGTTGATAGACCGTAGACTTTTGGGCTGTAGGTGAAATTATGTTTTGCGTATTGCGCGAATCAAATCACCTAAAACCTTTTCAGTTTCAACAATTTTTAATTCATTCATCGCCAGCTCAAAAGCCCCGGGGTTTACACGATCACCTATCTTTTCCTTCAGCCAAAAAACCTACAGCCTACTCACTTAATATCATCCAATTGCTATCATTCGTTCCACCGACTTTGCGGCACGAACGCGAATATCTTCCTGCACCTCAATCTCATACTGCATATTTTTCAGACAGGCCAAGGTATCCTCGAGTGTAATTTCATTCATGTGCGGGCAACGTACGCTGCACATCCGCAGCATTTCTTTGTCCGGGTTAGCCGCGATAATGTTATCACCCATGGAGCACTCAGTCAGTAAAAGGTATTGGTCGGCTTTGCTGTTCTCGATATGACGAATCATGGCTGTTGTGCTGGCTGAAAAATCTGAGGCATCGACCACTTCAGGGCTGCATTCCGGGTGGGCTAAAACCAGCACAGCGGGAAATTGTTTGCGCACATTTTCAATATCCTCAACCGTGAACTTTTCGTGTACCTCACATTTGCCATGCCAGCCGATCATTTGATAGTCCAGATCTGGTGAATCCTGACCAAACTTCCGTGATGGGAAAATTATGTGTTTGCCGGTATCGCGCGCCACATTTCCGGCGAGATATTCATCCGGCAGAAAAATAATAGTCTCAGCTCCGAGCGACTCAACAACCGCCGCCGCATTACCCGACGTACAGCAAATATCGCATTCTGCTTTTACATCAGCATAGGTATTGATGTAGGTTACAACCGGCACACCGGGGAATTGTTCTTTCAGGTTACGCACGTCTTGTGCAGTAATACTTTCTGCGAGAGAACAGCCGGCTTTTTTTGCCGGCAGCAGCACGGTTTTATCCGGACTCAGAATTTTGGCTGTCTCTGCCATAAAACGCACGCCGCAAAATACGATCACGTCCTTTTCGGTTTCAGCGGCTTTTCGGCTCAGTTCCAACGAATCTCCCACAAAATCCGGGATGGAGTGATAGAGCGCCGGCTCCATGTAATTGTGCCCAAGAATTACCGCGTTTCGTTCACGCTTCCACTCATTTATTTCCCAGGCAATCTCTGCTTTATACTTGATTTCAACATGAGGAACAAGCTTCTCCAGCTTTTTTTCCAAGGTGCTATAAAATTTTTCCTTCGTCATTCTAAAAATATCTCATCCTAAAATTCAACTTTTATAAAGTTCATCCAAATCATAACATAATTAGACCATAAAAGCTAATATAATTTAGTGATTTTAATCAGAGCAAATCAAGGCAAACCCCTGTTTTTAGCTTCAAAAAAGAAATACCGTCATATATATGACAATTTCATATCAAATAGTTGCCTCTCCCAATTTAAGAAATCTCCCCATTAATTCGATTAATTATTAGAAGATGTTCACAATTAAACACTCAAGGATGAGAAATGACTAAGAATTATGTTACAAAGGCAAACTATAAAAAAACATTTGAACTCTGCGTAATAATTTCCATGGTTATGGTGTTCGGGATGTTGCATGCCTGGCCTAAAATGGACCACAAACCGGTTTTGGGCGATCTAAAAGAAGTGACCATAACTGTTGTTGCTGAGGTTCCACAAACGTTTCAGTTCAGGAAACCAATTCCGCCAAGTCATCCAATTGTACCAATTCCGGTAGAAGGGCAAGCATACCCAGAAAATGAAATCCTTGAGACGTTTGATTACGATTTGTCAGGTGTTGCGCCGCCGCCAGCGCCCAAAACTTCCATTTATGATGAATTTATTTATATTCCGCATGAAGTGCCACCATACCCAAAAAAGGGATATGCTTTTTTAAACCAGCTTGTCGAGTATCCCGAAGTAGCGATAAAACAAAATATTCAGGGACGCGTAGTTCTTGGTATTTTAGTCAATGAAATTGGCTTACCGGAAAAAATAACAATCATACAGGAGTCCGGCCGTGAGGTTGGATTTGAGGTAGCAGCCGTCCGGGCAGCGCAAAAGATTGAATGGTTTCCCGCTAAGCAACGTGGCATGGCCGTTAAAGTCTGGGTTGCACTACCGGTCAGATTTGAATTTGAGAAAGAATCTTTTTTGGGCTGGGCGCAATAAAGTTACTTCGAGAGTTTTTTTTCACAATCAAACAGTCTTGTTGGATGGCATGTCATATCTGTGGAAAGCAGGAATCTCTATCGTTTTAGAACCATTGTTTTTAAATTATCGGAGTTTACAAGGGAGATTTTGGAGACAATGGCGGTTAGGTGATCTTTTGCGCCCTTTTGATAGCAGTTTTCTTTTAGCACGTCACATATTTTTTTCAAATCATCTTGGTTGCCTGCAACGTTTTCACGTAACTCTTCTTCTGTGTTGTAATTATAAATACCGTCGGAACAGATAACAAAAATATCGTCGTTTTTAAGATTTACCTTTTGGATGTCCGGCTGGGCAGTTGCCTTGGCGCCCAACGCGCGGGTGATAACATTTTTTTCAGGATAGTTGTCTTCGTCGATACTGTTTTCCGGTAAGCTGTCGATGAGGTTTTGCAGCTTGGAGTGATCGCGGGTAAGTTGCAACAATTGCTTGTCACGGTAGAGATAAATGCGGCTGTCACCTATATGCGCGAGAATTGCATAATCTTTTTGCACCAACATCATGGCCAGGGTGGAGCCCATAGTTCTGTGCTCCTGGCTGGCAAGATTGTAAATTTCAGTATTGGCTGCTTTTATTACGCTTTTTACAAAGTCGATAAGTTTATCTTCGCCCGGGAGTTTGTTGACTAGTTTTTGAATGGTTTTGACTGCGGACTGACTGGCAACATCACCGGCAAACGCCCCACCTACGCCATCGGCAACCGCAAATAGACGCTGTTTTTCGAGGACAAGCAGGCTGTCTTCATTCACAGTTTTTCGGGGGTTCAGTCCCTTGTCGGTGATGCTGGCTGTCTTGATGGTGGCACTCATAGTTCTTCCCTCAATCCGTTACGGTGGGAAATCCCCATCAAGAATCCTACGATAATAAACGAAATCAAAAAGGAAAACCCGCCACGACTGATGAAAGGTAACGTGATACCGGTAAGCGGAATCAGTTTGATAACACCACCGATGTTGACAAAAACCTGTATCGCCAGCATAGTGGTAAAACCGGCAGCGAGCAGCTTTTCAAAGTCACGACTAGATTGCAGTACAACCCGCATTCCCAGAAAAAATAATAGCAAATACAATGCGATGATCAGAATTGCACCCAGAAAGCCAATTTCTTCGGAAATGGCGGAATAAACAAAATCAGAAACCACCAGTGGAATATTGGTTGGATAGCCCAGGCCGAGGCCGGAACCGGTCCAACCGCCTGCGTTCATGGCAAAAAATGAATTCATGATTTGATAGACATTATCCCACCAGACATTGTTGTGCGGCAGCCGCCAGATATCGCCCCAGATTAGAAATCGCTGTAAAACATGCGGCGGTGCGATACCCTCCAGCAGAAAAACAGATCTTGAAACCAGCACGGTAAAAATAAGACCGCCAAACAGGTAGATGTATTTACGGGTGGTGATAAAAATCATAACGATTACCAGGCCGCCGTAAATAATTATCTGGCCGAAATCTTTCAATAAAACAAAGAGGAGTTGTGGTATGAGCCAGATCATGAGAAAAGGCCCCCACGGGATCATAATTCGCTGAAGTCTTTTTCCTCTTACTTTCGGAACATTGCGAGTAAAATCATCTTTATATTTAGCGAAGAAACCGGCAAGAAAAATGATAATGGTAATTTTGAATGCTTCCCAGGGCGTCATGTTGTAAACGAAACGACCACGCGTACCTACCTCGCTCAAGCCCACAAAAATGAATAGCATAAAGACCGTGACCGCCATCCAGAAAAATGGCTTATCGAGGGAATCAACAAAATCGTCTTTTGCGAATTTTTTGATGATATAAACGACAGAGAATATGGCTATTAGATAAGAAATGATCAGACGAAGCCAGCCGGACAGGCCTTCGATGAATTCGCGCATAATCTGACCAAACTTAAATTCATCCAGTTTCAGCAATTGCCGCGCTTCTTTTTGAATGGATTCTACACTGCGCTCATCCGGCTTTGGCGCATCGCCGATGACAACGTTTGTAGAGTCTGTATAAAGGGTATCACCGAAAGCCTTGTCCAATGAGGCCACCGAGTATTGCTTAACCAAAGTTTGCTGAAAATCGACATTGATGGCTGAACTAATGCGATACTGAATTACAAACCCAACGCTGGTTAGTAGCGCAACGACCACTAGAATGGTAAAGTCGCCTTTGTAATTTTTTCGCAAAACCATATAAACCAGGATGAAGCAACTCATCATAAGGGCGTTACGAAGGAGAATGGCCAGGCTCGGATCATAGCCCCGGGCATTTCCTGCAACAAACACTGACAGCATGCCAACGATAGAAATTATAACGGCGAATAAGATACCGAAAAGTGGGCTAATTTTTAGATTTGTCGTCTGTTCCATTTGTGTTCCCAAAATATCCGAGTTCATAAGCTTTCATATAGACTGCTTTTGCGACCGGCGCGGCTCCGGAACCACCATAACCGGCTCCCTCTGCAATAACGGCAATCGCAATGATGGGGTTTTCTAGCGGGGCAAAAGAAATAAAGAGCGCGTTGTTTACGATATTTTTATGCCATTTGCCATCCGGCCCTTTGATGGGCACATTAATTTCGGCTGTACCGGTTTTGCCGGAAGCTTCAAATTCCTTAACATTCAACCGGCGTGCCGTGCCGCTGGTTACAACTTTGCGCATCATTTTCTGCACTCTTTGCGCTGTTTCAGTGGAGACTACACGATTCCAGACTTCAGGCGTCTCACGTGATTCAAGCATGGGTTTCATCAACAGGCCGTCGTTGGCAATTGCGGCGGCGGTTAAGGCCAGTTGCAACGGCGTGGCTAAAACTTCTTGCTGGCCAATACTGGACCAGGCCAATTCATGATTATTCTTAATGGCCGGAAAAGAGCTACGGAAGGTGACAAGACCTTTTTGTAATTCAGGGCGCGACGTATTCCACATGACGGGCTGATTGTAGCCAAACCGTTCAACGACCTCCCGTAATGCAGGCTCTCCCACAGTAACGCCAAGTTTGGAGAAATATGAGTTTGCTGATTTCATGATGCCTCTTTCCATTGTCATAACACCATGACCATTCCAGGCTCTGCCACGTTTTTTGTTGTAGGCGCGTTCAAAATCATAGACCCGTTTATTGCGAACTCCCGGCGGTAAGTAGCCATTGCGCCCGAGGGTCCAGGTTGGGTTGATACCATTTTCGAGCGCCGCGCAAGCGACCATTGGTTTGAAAGTTGAGCCGGGCGGGTAGCGGCCTTTTAAAGCACGATTGTAAAGGCGCTTTCCGTCTTCATCCCGTACAATTCGAACCCAGGCTTCATCAACCGAGACAGAATCAGGGTGAAAACTCGGGGCGCTCACCAAAACCAGGACTGCGCCGGTTGAGGGCTCAATTGCAACCACAGAACCCTTGTTGTCACCAAAGGCCTCATAAGCGACTTTCTGCAACTCATAATCCAAAGTTAAAATTATGTCGTTGCCTTTGGGTTGGACACGGAAATATTTGTTGTTGGTGTGAACTTCCTCCTCCTCCGGAGTATCCCGTGTCCAGCCCATTAGTCGCTCGAAATAAAATTTTTCCAGACCGGATTTATCGCGCTCAACGTCTGAGTAGCCAATGATGTGCGAGGTTGCTTCTCCAAGTGGATAATACCGCCTGGGCAGCCCTTCCTCTGATGCCTGATAACCGGCAAAAAGTTTGTCCTCGTTGTGAGTGCGATCGTAAATTTTGCCTTTTAATGTAGTGGCTTCAATAATCCAGGGGCGCGGGTCATGCAGTTTTTTGGTTTCCTCAAAATATTCATTTTGGATGAAAAGCTGCCAGTAGGCCTGATACCCCACCAGTGTTAAAAAGACAAATGTAAATACCCATAAAACTACGGAGATATCTTTGTTGCGCTTGAATGAAAAAACTTCATCCATATTTCTTACAGTGCTAACGATAAGTCGGACGATGTAAAGGCCGAGTATACCGATTATCAAAAATTTTGCAATGATGAGAACAATTAGCATGGTTTCTAATTCAGTTTATGAATGCTAGAAAAGTTAAGTGCCCAAAATTTTGAAGTGAACTAAATTGAACTAAGATGGCCAATTTGCTTATTTGGGGCACTTTTCAATTTTAGTCGTTTTAGAATTTCAGCTATCTGGCTTGAATTATAAGTACGATTGGATCCTGTTTACATAAGCGGATTTTACTGCCAACCTGTAAATCCCGCTTACCATCAATACGATCTTCTTCATCGTCAATGTATGTTCCGTTTGAGCTGCCTTCGTCAATGAGCGTGATTTTATTTTCAGATATAAAATAGAGCGTGGCCTGAGTTTTGGACATTTTATCATGCGGCAAACAGATTGCCGAAGAAGAGTGACGGCCAATCGTGTAGGTACTGCCATTGTCGAGCGGCCAGCTTTTGCCGCTGCCCTCGCCCTCTACAACAATTATCTCAAAAGCCGCATTACTTTCCGAGGTTGCTGTTTCAGCATCATCATCAGAAAACCAGGTACGGATATCAACCTTGCGCTTGGAAAGTGTGGAAGAAGACAAAATTCGTAATTTCACCCTTGGCTGAGAAAGTTCATAGTCGCGATCTGCAACATATTTTTGCAGTTGGTCGGCCAGAATACTTTCCAGTTTCTTAATGGAGTGCGCGTGTTTGATGAAAACTTTGTTGTTTACCTGCACTTCAAAATTGTCGGGTGCATAAATCATATCCGGATTATTGATGTCGAGATTGCGTTCGATTTTATCCTTTAATTGCCCCAGCAATCTCTCTTTATCTAAGGGGTCAATTAAGAACCAGAACATCGAAAAAATAAGGTTTCGAATTCCCTGATCTATTCTTCTAATTGCGCTCATTTTACCTTCTATAAGATAATTAAGGTGAAATTCATAATTTTAATTTCATCGCCGCGGTTCACTTCAACTTCCGTTTTTAAGGTGAGTTCTTCACCGTTGAGATGACTGCCATTCACGCCAACCGGCGTTAGGAAAAATTTGCTATCGCGCATCTCTAATAAAGCATGTCCGCGTGAAATGGAAAAATCTTCGCTCTCTAAAACCACATCATCCTGAGATGCCCGGCCGATTGATATTTTTTTCTTGGTGAATTGATGCGACTTTTCGCTGGTATCAGATTTTACGATAATTGAGAATCCATCCGTTACCGGTGCCTGAATAATTGTTGCCTGATCATCAGCATCCGGAACAGAAACAGCAGGCTGTTCGATAACCGTGGCCATCAGGTCGTTGTCATCGTCAGGTGGTGGAGTGGGTTGCGGAGTGGGGGCCGGCCTTGCTGCGGCTGTAGGCTTGTGGGCGCCTGGCGCAGGCCGTTTCATGCGATATTCAACTCTGAACTTGCCCAATTCAACGTCCGGGTCGGTACCGGCTTCAATTAAAATATCTCTTTTGGTCTGCTCGGGGTTAATTTTGCGCATCTCCGGATAGAGTTCTTCGCGTAATTCTTCACACATTACTTCTTCAACATCCTTCCGCATCTCACGGTCTTCTTCGCCGAAATAGACGATGTAGTAGCCGGGTATCAAAATTTTACGACCCACCACATCAACGTTTTTCTTCATCAGTTCTTTGATTTCTTTGGAGATTTTTTTGTAAGGAATACGGTCGCCGGCCGAAGCCTGCTCTTTTGCACTGGCGCTTTCGTCATCCAGATCCGAGACGCGATTCCAAGCGCCTTTGAGTTTATCTTTTAATCCCATCTAACAAGCCCTTAGATTAAAATTTTGAAATTGCAATTGAGGTATGATATTGTTATAAATATCTAAATTTCTGAGAAATTAGTCAAGGATTTTGTTTTGGGGAAAATAAGCAGCCATATTGTTACCTGTTAGTTGAATAAATGTAACGACTTTACGAAAACTTATTATGAAGTTAGCATGGTCTTTATAAGAATGTACTGCAGTTTGGCAAGTGCTGTTCAAATACTTTTATGTTGCAACTGAATGAAAAGTTTTTAAAATTTCAAGCCTAATACAATTCTAATAAAGATTTATTAAGTTAGCCAAATGGATAATCTACAGGGAAAGCATATTCTTGTCATTGATGATGAAGAGGATATTTTAGAACTCATTTGCTATAACTTGAAGAACGAAGAATTTCGGGTTATTTGTGCAGCTACCGGGGAAGAAGCACTTCAGAAGGCAAGGTCTGAGTCAATAGACTTATTGGTTCTGGATCTGATGCTTCCGGGAATAGACGGCCTGGATGTTTGCCGTATTTTGAAAAGTGATGCAAAAACCAAGGCCATTCCAATCCTAATGCTCACAGCAAAGGGCGAAGAAGCCGATATCGTCATGGGACTTGAAACCGGAGCGGCTGATTATGTGACGAAACCGTTTAGTCCGGGGATCCTTATTGCTCGAGTTAAAGCGTTACTTCGGCGCGGTTTTGAAGACGAAAGCAAGCCGGACGATGTCATATCAGTGCAAGAGTTATCCATTCATTCCGGGCGGCGGCATGTAAAGGTTGCGGATGCGTCAGTTGAATTAACCTACACTGAATTTCAAATCCTGCATTTATTGGCAAGCCATCCCGGCTGGGTTTATACCCGAAATCAAATCATAGATGCCGTCAGAGGGGATAACTATCCGGTGACCGATCGCTCGGTTGATTTTCAAATCGTCGGATTACGGAAAAAACTCGGCAACGCTGGAAAGTACATCAAAACCGTTCGCAGTGTTGGGTACAGGTTTTTTGCAGAAGATGCGGGTTGAAGGTTTTGAGTAGAAAAAAACTTAAATATCAGTTATTTCCATCCTACCTGGTGATCATTATTATCGTCGTTTTTGCCTTAATCTGGTTTACCAACAGGTCGCTTCAGGGCTTTTATTACAAAGAAAAAGAGAAGGATCTTGAAGCCCGGGCCATTCTGGTCGGGCAGAAGGTATCGGCGGATAAGCTAAAAGATATGTCTTACCTCACAAAACTCTGTCGAGATTTAGGGCAGGCGACGGGAACGAGAATCACGATTATTTCAGCGATGGGCAAAGTGTTGGGTGACTCACACGAGAGTCCCGAAATAATGGACTACCATGGTGACCGCCCTGAAGTGGTTGGTGTATCCCGGGGTAATGTAGGAACATCCATTCGCTACAGCCACACGCTGGAACAGGAAATGATGTATTTAGCTGTCTCGGTTAAAACGGGTAAAAATTCTATTATCGTTAGAACCTCGCTACCGATCACATCATTACAAGAAACCATTTCTGCAACGAGAAAAGAAATCATCTTCGGCGGAATTATTATTGCTTTTATGGCGACATTGGTGAATTTTTTTGTCTCCCGCCGGATTGCCCGCCCGTTAGAAGAAATGAAACGAGGCGCCGAACGCTTTGCCAGCGGTGAACTGAACCACAAACTTGCCGTACCCGGAACAGAAGAGATTGGCGCGTTGGCCACCACATTGAACCAGATGGCAAGTCAGTTGGATAAGCGCATAAAAACCATTCTCCGGCAACACAATGAACAAGAAGCTGTCCTTTCCAGTATGGTCGAAGGCGTCTTGGCTGTGGATGGGGAAGAAAGAATTATCAGTCTTAATGCCGCCGCCGCAAAGCTGCTCAAAATAGATAGAACCACAGCATTGAACAGGTCTATTCAAGTTTCAGTCCGCAACACGGAGTTGCACAAATTCATTGGCGACGTCCTGTCCGGGAAGAATTATCTGGAAACCGAGCTTGTGTTTTTATCGCCGACAAACCGGCATCTGAAAGTGACGGGAACAGTTTTGCATGAAGAAAATGGTGAGCAGATTGGCGCAGTGATTGTGCTAAACGATATTTCCAAAATCCGGCACCTGGAAAACATCCGCCGGGACTTTGTCGCCAATGTCTCGCACGAACTCAAAACACCCATCACTGCCATCAAAGGATTTGTGGAAACCCTGCAGGACGGAGCAGCCGGGAATCCGAACGAGTTGGAACGATTTCTGGCAGTGATCGCCCGCCAGGCTGACCGCCTCAACGCCATCATCGATAATTTACTGGAATTGTCGCGCATTGAACAGGAGGAAGAAAAAAGCGATATCCTGCTGGAGCTAAAACCTGTTCGGCCTGTTTTGGAAGGCGCCGTTCAAGATTGCCGGGAACAAGCTGGCCGCGAACAAATTATTGTGACGATTGCATGCGACGTGAAGTTGGCAGCGCCGTTGCACGACCCGTTGTTGCAACAAGCGCTCCTCAACTTGATCGAGAATGCCATTAAATATAGTGACTCGGGGCGCGAAGTGCTCGTGACCGCGAAACAGGTTGAGTCTGAGGTGGTTATTGCGGTGCAGGATTTCGGCAGAGGAATTGCTGCCAAGCATTTTGAACGTCTTTTTGAGCGGTTTTACCGGGTGGACAAAGCCCGCAGCCGCAAATTGGGCGGCACGGGCCTTGGACTGGCTATTGTCAAACACATTGCCAAGGTTCACGGTGGCTCTGTTTCTGTGCAAAGTACTCTTGGCAAAGGCAGTACTTTTTCGATTAACCTACCCCGAAAACTCATGTGACTCCAACCATTTTCTCTTCCTTCCCGGGAATCAGGCTACTGTTACTCAATGATACTACTTCAGCAAAACCATCTTTTTCGTTTCAGTGAATTGACCTGCTTTAAGTGTATAGAAATAAGATCCGGACGCCTGCCTGGAGGCATCCCATATCACTTCATGGCTGCCACTTGCCAGCCTGGTGTTCACCAGAGTTTCGATCTTTTGGCCGAGGGCATTAAAAACATCAATGGTTACATTCTCTGCCTGAGGCAGTGCAAACTTTAGAGTAGTCGCAGGATTGAACGGATTTGG
>JAJDAE010000129.1 GCA_029262035.1 Candidatus Zhuqueibacterota bacterium | reverse complement strand
ATACTCAATTTGAATAGAAAAAATTATAGATAGACTAAGTAGTTGTACTTAGTCTCTGAACAAAAACTTGATTTTCTTCCTCAAAATTATTCTCCATATGTACTATGCATTTTGAAAATACGAGGCACGTTACGTGCAAATCACCAGCAATTCGGCCTGGCCTCAACGACCTGGTCGTTAGGATCACAGGTTCTGAGGTAGCGCTCGCCATCGAGATAGGTTCGCCCCTTTGCGTTAGTGCTGAGTTTGTATGATGCGACTTTACCATCATAATAATTAAGTTGTAGAATGGGCGCACCGTTTTGAGCGATGACCTGCCAGGTACCGGAGCCTTTACCTCGGTTCATGGCATATCCGCCGGTCAGAGTGCCGGGTACGGCGTTCCAAACGGTTTCGTCATTCAGGCCATATCTGAAAAAACCTTGCACGCAGAGGTCGATGGTAGTTTCGCTGGTGTAGCCTGAACCACCGCTGCTGTACCGGCTAAAATAACTCAGGCGGCAGCCGTTCAGCTTTTGCTTCCATTCCAGAGCAATAGGGGGAATAAGTGGTTTGTAGAAATTAATACTATGCGCCAACGATTCAACGACTTTTGTGTGTTCCGGTGTATAACTCTGCGGTTCCACTGCAACCAAAACAATCGCTCCGACGCCGTTCGGCGACAACAAGCCGATGGCGTAAGCCTTTGCTTTTTCCCCCTGTAACGTGCCGGTGTAATATGCCGCCAAGCTATTTTTAGTGAATGGTTTGATTTTCCCAGTGAGCCGCAGGTTCGTGCCGCCTGCCTCAGTAATTCCTTCACGCGCCGCAGTGCGCATTTCTTCCAGAGAAGTCGCTTCATTAGGCAGCAGCAACATGATGCCCTTTAGAGTATTTGAGCCGAACACATAACCGGACTCGGTGAGCTGACTGCTCCAACCTGCCGGTATTGTACAGCGCAGACCCCACTCATCATTTTCAATCTTATTGGGCGTGCCGGTTTTAGTACCGGACTGAGCCGATTTATCAGCTTGCCGCGTCAAAACGCTCACTTCACCTTCGGACGCCAGAGTCAAAGTATTGCCCTGCAGGCGCCCTTGAAACGGCAGGGACTCACCTTGCAAAACATAGGTTCCGGAAATCAAGCCGGCACCGCTTTTTTCTGCGGAAACGGAAAATATCTGGCCTTCAAAAAGAACGCTGCCGGAATAGCGGCCATTCTGACCGGTCAGAGTCAGTCGCAGCCCGGAACCGGAAAAGGTGCCGACAAAAGGATCTCTGCTACCTTGACCTGCTGAGGGGATGGCTAAAAAAATTAAACTTAAAAGAACAGTTAATTCCGTAAGATATCTTCGCATGATTGAGTTCCTCTTACTTCATAAAGATCATTTTACGACATTTCAGCTACTTGGTAAATCAATGGTATCAAACTCAACTTTTAATTCGAATTTAAAATGGCTGTCTGGCTGAGCTGTCCTGCAAGCCGGTCAACTTTAGCGTTGAGTTTACTAAGCGCACTCCTGGTTTCAGCAAGTGCATCATTCTCTTTTTTGAGTTCATCGATGGTCTTTTGCTGCTCTTTTACTGCTTCGATCAACACAGCCACCAATCGGGCATAGTCAACGGATTTGGCATCGACGCCATTTTCTTCGAACGCCACTATTTCCGGGATAACCTCTCCCACTTCTTCTGCAATCAGGCCGATGTCGTGCTTGCCGGATTCCTTCCAATTGTAGGTCACGCCGCGCAATGCCTGCACTTTCTCTAATGCGCCTTCAATCGTTTCTACGTTGGCTTTCCACCTGCGTGAGCTTGGGGTGGTGTGCGCATCTGCCAGGGCATTCCCATTGATATGCAGTTTCTCAGTCGGGTTGGAGACGCCAATGCCCACGTTGCCGTTCAATTTCCAGGTCATCACATTGGCTTCTTTCCCGCTGATTTCCGACCGCAAGTGGATCAAATTATTTGTGCTGACTCCGGCGCTTCCTTCATAAAAAAGGGAGGCAGCAGGCGTACCATCTTCACTAAAAAATATTTTCATGTCCGTATCAGAGGGAGTATTCAGATGAAGTTTTTCGCTTGGCGTCGTCGTGCCGATACCGACATTACCGTTATTGTAAAAAATGTCGCTTGCTGAAGTCTGCCAGGGGTTTGAGTTATCTGCGGCAGCGCTTATTTGCAACGTACCATCGGGAAATTTAAATCCGCCAAGTGAAGACTCAATGATACCGGCAACCGTTAAAGGTGAGTTCGGTTGATTCGTTCCAATGCCAACCCCACCAACAGCATTGATAAGAAACTGATTCTCTGCTGTCGAAGAAAAACTATCAGCGGCTGTGATTCCTGCAGCATCGTTCCAGACAAAAGCACCTTTGTGGTTTGCGCGTGCGAACCTGCCGCCGGCCAGGCCATAATCTCCCAGCGCGACATTGGCTGTACCACCAGGCACAGTGGCAGCAAAACCACTGGCCGTATTGGATTGTCCGCCCCCCACTGTTGCAAAATTAGACGTTGAATTATTTCCCGAACCACCGCCAACCATTGCGCCAAACTGAGTGGCCGTATTAGCATTGCCTCCGGTTATTGTTGCTCTTTCTCCTTCAACTATGTTGCCAAGCCCACCTCCGATGAATGAATAACTTGCGCTCGCCGAATTTGATTTTCCACCAGCAATAGCAGAGTGACTTCCTGAAGCTATATTTTGTTGCCCTCCCGCGACGGCAGAGTAAATTCCGGAAGCTGTATTCACTTGTCCTCCGGAAACAACAGCATTGAATGCACTCGCTTTATTAAGCCCACCGCCGCCAACGGTTGCGTTGGTAGCTATGGACTGGTTCGCCGTGCCTCCAGCAACGGTGGACTGCGTCCCACTTGCCATATTAAAAGTTCCACCGCCAACTACGGCCTGCAGGCCTGCGCTATTCCGGAAACCGCCTCCTATGGTGCCATAATTATCCGTTACCTGATTCGGAGCCTCCCCACCACCGTCATCCAGTGCGCCACCACCACTTATTGTTGCACCCACAACATCAGGATCAACAATATTGTTGCTATCACCGGCAATGATGTTTGGCGCTTCATCCGTGGGTTCAAGACGTAGCACACGTTGGTTATTAACCCGTAGTTCCAAAGCCTGATCGTCCGTCGTGCCAAGAAAATTAGTGTTCACATCCGAGCCTGCATTTCCACTCAAGCTCCAACCGCCAGAACCCCCGCTACCTCCTGGTGCCGACATAAATACTTCGCCGGTAAACCCGTCCACATCAAACGAAATATTGTTGCCAGCCCGCAATTTAACGCTGTCGGTCAGGGTGGCAATTCTGCTGCCGTCAGGCGCTAATATTTTTATTGCCCGCACAACTTGTCGATCGGCAATTTTCTTTCCGGTCACTGCACTATCAGAGACAGAGCGAGCGTTCAAGCTATACGCAGCCGCAGTAAGCTCAATTCGCGGTGACAGCTCCCCGCCATCATTTATAGAAATAGCGAAATAGTAAGGTTGATCAAAAGGCAGGTCCAGAGGCGCGATACTCCCCAGAATTACATTAAACAGGCCGGATTGAACAGAGATATTTTGCTGGTTTTCTTCCCATAACAGAGCGCTGTTATCGGGACTTGAGTATAAACGAAAAGTCAGTGTGTACTCTCTATCCGGAACGATATTGCCCTCTGCGTCTGTCAACACACCCTGATAACTCATGGTTTGCGGAACCTGAGCATAAACATTTAATGCCATGCACATCAAAATCACATTTATGATAATTTTCATTTTTTCTCTCCAGAACAAATCAGTTCATTAAAATCATTTTGGGAGTTGATATCCAACCGATGTTTCTAATCTCTGGTCATTAAATTTTCCAAGGCTTTAATTCGAACTTCGAGTTCCCAACACGTTAGATTATAATGATATATCTGGCTTTCTGCGATCATATTTTCCTCTGTGTTCGATTCATATCAAAGCCCGGATAAAAGCCTTCCCCATTTTTATTTGTCTCTATTTTGCACCGGAGCCATTGAGTATTCCTCGCGGCAAACCAGCAGTAAATGTTCTTTTCCCCCGGCAGGTTGAAATTTGTTTGTGCTCACAAGGGTGAAACTGGTTTTGCTTTTCCCCAGAATACCGCTTGCACGTTTACCGGCCATTGGTTTGCCCATCGGGCTTGTACCCGACTCAGTAGAGAGAGATGCCGGTACCCGGGCCGACTTGCCATCGTAAGTAATCTGGTAAGTCAGGTCAGCTTCAAACTTGCCATTTAGGGCGCCAAATTTTGTTCTCGCTCCACCGAGCAGCCGGACGCTATAGGGTTTCCCTTTTTTGGTCTTGGTATTCCAGGTGAATCCTGTGCTCATTTGGCCGCCTTTAGCCATTTCCAGCAAACTGGCTTTGAAGGTCATGCTCGCTGGCCCAACCTCATCGATGACCACCCATTTGTCACCATTCTTTTTACAAATTTGAATGTGACTTTTCAAGGTAACACCAAGTGGTCGGGTCGCTGTGCGGGCTACAACCAAACCAAAAGCAGTAATGCTGAAAAGTAAAAGTAAACCGATTGATAACACGACTCTATCTTTTTTCGTTCTCATGGTTATTCCTCCAGTTATTATTTTTCAAAGAAATGAATACTCTAATAAGACTGTCATTCCGGTAAATTTTCAGCCGGAATCTCGTTGATTTTAAGCAGAAGATTTCCGCTTAAGACGGGCGGGTAAGGCTGTTTTCGGTCAGGCATTTATTGCCGTAAAAGCAGCACTTGAATAGTAAAACCCGCCAAACCCAATTGCGTTTACAAGTACATTTTGTGCGGCAAAGGGGTCAGGTTTTGTAACTACGTTGATTGCAGGGCATTGTGAATCTGCCTGCTCATGATTAATTGTTGGCGGCACCATGCCTTCGGAAATAGCCAGGCAGGTTGCGGCCACCTGTAGCGCCGATGAGCCCGCACCATGTTGACCCAACATGGATTTCACAGAATGAACCCGCACATTTTCAAGCTTGTTGCTAAAAAGCTGATCCAGGGCGATTGCTTCCAGGCGATCGTAAATCACAGATGACGATCCATTTGCATTGACAACATCAACATCATCTTTATGCCAGCCTGCTTCCGTCAGGGTATTTTGAAGTGACCGAACACAGGGGCCGGTATCTTCGGTCGGATGGTTGTGATTATATCTGCGTCTCCGGCCTGCACCGGTGATGGAATGAGCTGCTATCCGGGCGTAACCCGAGGCACGCCGTGCCGTTGCGTGAGACTCAGTCTCTAATAAAAGAGCCGAAGCGCCCTCCCCAATTACATTGCCATTACGGTCGCGATCAAACGGACGAGAAGCTCGCCCCGGGTCGTTATTAAATTTCGTACAAAGCGAATTCGAAATATTCATCGCTGAAATTATTTCCGGAAACAGTTCGCTGTCGGATCCTACAACCAGCATGGCATCAGCGAGACCTGCCTGAATAGTGCGCATGGCGTGACCCACTGCATCGATGCCTGAATTACACCCACAAGAAATCGTATGAACCGGGCCACGCAAATCAAAATGCGCGGAGAGTAGACACGCTGCCGAATGGTTAAAAAGGTAAAAGGCTTCCTCCGGATCAATCTGCCTGCCATTACTTTTCCAGTCATCACAGGATGAAATTGTAGCGCCCATATTCGCAACGGACGTGCCGACAACAACGCCAATTCTATCCGGGTCGAACTGGTTTCTTGAAAAACCGGCATCCTTGAAGGCCAGCGCCGAAGCAGCCAATGCCAGCTGTACAGGTCTTGGCAATCGGTCAGCCAGAAGATTACCGCCGCGAACATATTTCGAAAGCTGAAAATCTTTAATCTCCGCACCAATTTTTGACGGCGAGTCAGAAACATCGCAAGCGGTGATTTCCGAAAACCCATGTTTGCCCGTGCTTAAAGATTGCCAGAACTCGTTTTTTCCGCAACCAATTGAGCTTACAGGCCCAAGACCGGTAACGATTACAGGAATTGTAGACATCTTGATTCTCCAATCTTTCTATTTAGTGATAGTGCGAATTGTCCGTCTTTCTGAGCACAAAACTCCATAAGTGGCGTTTCAAAGCCACCCGTGCCGTGCGAAGAATCTCTAACTTAGGAGGCTGTTGCAAATAAGAAAAAGGTCGTATAAGATGT
>JAJDAE010000128.1 GCA_029262035.1 Candidatus Zhuqueibacterota bacterium | reverse complement strand
ATTGCTGAATCAGCTTTCAGAACAATTATGTTTACAGAGTTAAAGAGTCCGGTATCAATGCGTTCAGGCCTCAAAGACAATGAAATAACTCAATTTTTAAGCCGGTATGAAAATTTAATTCATAAATCTTTAGCCCAATACCATGGTCGTGAAACAAGGGACTGGGCTGGCGGTTTTATCGCCTCTTTTACCTCTGCCTCAAATTCAGTCAAATGTGCAGTAGAAATACTCAAGAGTTTTAAGATGCTGAACAGCGAAACTTCCGATTTTAAAATGGAGATTGCAATTGGTATCAGTACAGGGGCTCCGGTAACCGACAGGGATGACTTTTTTGGAGATACCATTCAATTGGCGAAGCGGTTAAGCTATGTAGCCAACGAAGGCCGGGTAGTAGTATCATGCTCAACGAGAGATTTTTATAAAGAGATAAATGTAGTAGCTGAAGAAAATCAGGAATTCATGAAAGCTCCAAATCCGGTAGAGGAAAAATTTCTAAACCAATTGATGGATATTATGGAAGCATTTTGGAATGAAGAAGGATTCAATGTTGAGAACCTCGGTAAACAAATCGGCTTAAGCAAGTCACAATTATATAGAAAAATAACTTCTTTAACAGGATATTCCCCGAATAATTTTATTCAAGAATTTAGATTAAGAAATGCGGTAAAATTAATAGAAAAACAACAAGGCAATATTTCTGAAATTGCTTTCGAATCCGGTTTCAGCAATCCCTCATATTTCACCAAATGTTTTCAAAAACGGTTTGGCATCCTGCCTTCAGATTATGCAAATAAAATAACTTGACCATTCCTTCATCAAGCTAATTGTTCCTATTTTCTATCAAGATGAACCAAATTTGCTATCATTTGACCCAAATATGGTAGATATTTTATCATCATATTGCGTACGTTTTACACAATTCAATTCTAAACACTTTAATACCATTTCATTCAATCAATAGAGTTCTGCAAAATATAAAAAAAGGTGTCACTCCTGCGGATTCAGGAGTCTCCAGGGTGAAAATAATTAGTAGTTTATGAGATACCTGCATTCGCAGGTATGACAGCAAATTTTGAACATTATGGTATTTTGCAGAACTCTATCAATCAAAATAAAGGAGGTACACCATGGGACGTATATTGGTATTTATTTACGGAGCAATCTCATATTTAATCGGGCTTGGTGCTCTCATGTACTGGTTCGGATTTATGGGCAACCTTTCATTCTTGCCAAAAACAATCGACTCAGGCTCGCAGGGGCCATTGGCTGAGGCGCTACTCATAAACATCGCGTTGATTGCTCTGTTTGGCATACAACATACAATTATGGCGCGTTCAGGATTTAAAAAGTTTATAACCAAGCTCATTCCGGCAGCGTCTGAGCGCAGCACGTTTGTCTTAATCACCGGAATTGTATTGTCATTAATTTTATGGCAATGGCGTCCAATTCCGACAACCATCTGGAATGTACAAAATGAAATAGCTCAACTTATTATTTATGGTTGCTTCTGGAGTGGTTGGGCACTGCTGGTTTTTTCATCATTCCTGATCAATCATTTTGAATTGTTTGGATTGCAACAAATCTGGTTTAATCTGACTAAGAAACCTGTACGAAAAATAAGCTTTAAAATGCCAATGCTTTATAAAGTAGTGCGGCACCCTATTATGTTGGGCGTATTGATAGGTATCTGGTCAATCCCACACATGACACTTGGGCATTTGGTTTTTGCAATGGCAATGACAACTTATATTGTAATTGGTGTAAAAATGGAAGAGCGGGATTTGATTGCAAATCATGGTGAAAGATATGTTAAATACACAGAGCAAGTTCCTGCGCTAATTCCATCCTTACGTAAAAAGGAATTAGAAAAAGTTCTCACCTAAACTATAACAAAGTCACCTTTGTCCACTCTTCTCAAGTAATGTCAGTCAGGTAGAATCTTGTTCACAGTCAAAAGATTCTCCTGATTGACATTTTTTTTGAATCCGAATCTCAATTAAAAAGAATGCCTGGATAATAGTTGAGAATTTTCCTTGACCATATAGATAGTTTTCTTTATTATGGCACACGCCTTTAAGCAATATATAAATTGAGCAACCCGCTTAATTTTGATAAAGTCTTCTAAACCACTAATCTCTTAAATGAAGGCCAAACCATTTCCCAAAAAAATAATTGAGAAAGGTTACAATGAGCAAAATCAAAATCCTAATGGCAGCGCTTACGCTCCTAACATGCCCCACAAAACCATGCGCTCAAACATTTACGGACATGACGCATTTACTGCAACCCAATGACCCGATTGGCACCAAAGGATTTCAGCGAGGTGCAAGCGCAGTGGATTTCAACAATGACGGTTTCGTCGATATTTACCACTCTAATTTTCGTAATGACGGACGCCTTTATTTGAATAAAAACGGAGAGGCCTTTGTTGACATCATCCCCGAAATCAGTCTGGACGAAGGCACAAATATGTGGGGGGCTGCTTTTGGAGATTATGATAATGACGGTTATCTTGATATACTTTTTGAGGATTTATCCGCCGCCAGTAAACTTTACCGCAATAATGGTAACCGCACGTTTACTGAAGTAACCAAAAGCGCAAATGTAATTCTGAAAATCCTGGCGCAGGGCGCAGCATGGCAAGACTTTAATGCAGATGGCACATTAGATTTCCTCATCGTCAATGACATCGGCCCTAACCAGCTTTTAAAAAATCTTGATTTTGAGAGATTCTCCGATATAAGCGTCGCCGCCAATGTTGAAACATTTGGCAACTCCTATGGAATTGCCTGGGGCGATTTGGACAATGACGGCGATCCGGATGCATTTATCACCACCTGCCACCCAACCAATCCCCTGCGCTCTATAAATCATTTGCTGCGTAATAATGGTGATGAAACTTTTACCAACATCGCTGTTCAGGCCGGCGTTGCAGATTCGCTTCCGAGCTGGGCCGCCTTGACCTTCGATTACGACCGTGATGGCTGGCTCGATATTTTTGTCAGCAACTCTAATCATGATCCGATGGTCGGTTACAACAAACTCTGGCACAATAATCACGATGGCACATTCACAAACACCGCTTTTACTGCGGGCATAGCCGGAGCAAGTACCGAAAATAGTTATGGTGCTTCAGTTGCAGATTTCGACAACGATGGCTGGCCTGACCTTTACATCACAAGCCTGGACAGGCTCGACCGACTTTACCATAATAATGGCAACGGCACTTTTACAGACATCGCACCAGCTGCCGGAATTACCATGAATGAGCATCGCAGCCTGGCGGTCGCAGATTTCAACAATGATGGTTGGATCGATATTTTCACAACCGGACAACCCCAAAACCGCTTGCTCTTCAACAACGGTGGCCCCAACAATTGGCTGAGAATTTCTACACGAGGCAAAGAAAACAACCATTACGGCGTTGGTACCCGCGTACACGTTTATGTCGATTCCTCAGTTCAGATACAAGACATTCAGGCAGGCGACAGCTTTTGCTCCCAAAATCACAATTTAACCGCACATTTCGGCCTCGGCAGCGCTTCTAAGCCGGACTCTATTATCCTGCATTGGCCCGATGGCAAAGCGGATATCGTGCAATCAGGGCCACTCGTGGAACAGGGAGAAGTCGTCATTGCAGAAGGCGGTGAAGGCCTTGATGCACCGGCGCCTTTTGGTTTGATGCAACCGGCTGATGGAACAAACTTCTCTATAACCGCAGATAGCGAACCCGTTAATTTCACCTGGCAACAGGCATTAACAAGACTGATTGATGCTCTCTCCTATCGGCTAAACTTGTATGGCCGCGATTTGTGGACAAACTCCAGGTATGATACCACACTAACAGATATTCCCGACCGTTTTACCGCAGTTCACCCCACGAACTTGCGGGACAACACGGAATACAAGTGGACAGTTGAGGCGGTGCAGTCACCATTTTTCCGAACGAGTGCGGATATCTGGTCTTTCTCCGTCAGTCCGTTTGGTGACCTGTTTACTGAAGCCAGTAAGGATGTCGTCGGACAGACGGTGGGACAGGGCACTGGAGCAAGTTGGGGCGACATTGACGGCGATGGCGATCCTGATCTTTTTGTGGCCAATGCGAGTGCCGCGCCCAATCTTCTTTTCATAAACAACGGCGACGGCGAATTCATGAAAGTCACCAGTGGAGAGATTGTGCAAGAAACGCTCGGCTCTTTTGGCAGCACGTTTGGCGATTATGATAATGACGGTGACCTCGACATATTTGTGGGCAACATCAACGGACAAAATAACTCCTTATTCGAGAATGATGGCAGTGGTACTTTTAATCAGGTCACGGGCGTCACACCGGTTATCGACGGCGGCAATTCCTTCAGTTCTGCCTGGGCAGATTTCGATAACGACGGCAACCTCGATCTCTTTGTTGCTAACGCAGGCAATGAACCCGACTTTCTCTACCAGGGCGATGGAGGTGGCAGTTTCCATAAAATCACAGATGGAGAAATCGTCAACGAGGCAAGCACCTCTTTTGGCGCAGCCTGGGGGGATTACAACAACGACGGTTTTATCGATCTTTTCGTGGCCAAAAACGGAGACAATGCTTTATTCCAAAATAATGGCGATGGCTCTTTCAGCAAAATTTCTAACACCAGTTTTATGAACACTGCCTCCAGCAGCCGTGGCGGTACCTGGGGAGACTTTGACAACGATGGTGATCTCGATCTTTATGTGGCTAATCTCGGCAACAATCTTTTCTATGAAAATAATGGCGACGGCAGTTTTACACAAATTAATAGCGGCGAGCCTGTAGCAGCTTCAAATGATTCCCGCAGTGCGCACTGGGGTGATTTCGATAGCGATGGCGACCTCGATCTGTTCGTAGGCAACGTAGGGGCGGACGCGCTTTACCTCAACAACAATGGCGACAAGACTTTTGTCCGCATGCAGAACGATGATTTTCTAAATGAGAGTCAGGCTTCAAATGCAGCAGCCAGCGCTGACTTTGACAACGATGGTGACCTCGACCTTTGCATCGTGCATTTACCCCGCAATCTCAGCAATTTACTGCTTGAAAATAACCGGCAAAACCACTCCTGGTTGAAAGTAAAACCTGTAGGTCGGCAGTCGAATACCTCGGCCATCGGCGCCAAAATCAGAGTTAAGGCAGATATCATGGGCAAACCGGTTTGGCAAACACGTCAGATCTCAGCACAGTCGGGCTTTGCTTCACAAAATGAACTGCCTCCCTTGTTTGGACTCGGAAGAACCGCAATGGTAGATTCAGTGGTGGTGGAATGGCCTTCCGGAAAGTTCAGTTACCTCCTTAACGTAGTAGCAAATCAGTTCCTTATCATCGACGAGGATTCAGCTTTGGTCTCAGTTGATTTATCCGATGATGTGATCCCCGAATTTTATTCTCTGGAACAAAACTTCCCCAATCCATTTAACCCTGAAACTTCAATTCGGTACCAATTACGGACTCCGGAACACGTACGCATAACTATTTTCAACATGCGCGGAGAGAAAATTGTGACCCTGATTGATGCACCTAAAAATGCCGGGAGACACTCGGTACGCTGGTTGGGTCTTGACTACTCCAACTATCCGGTGGCCAGCGGTGTTTATATTTATCAGATAAAAGCCGGTACCTTTTTATCAGCACGTAAACTTTTGTTGCTGAAATAAGGGGTAATCACTCCGGGTAGGGCAAGCCGAAATAAGTATGGATAAACGCCTTCCTGTCACTTTCGCACTTTGTGTACTGAACCAGAGCGTAGAGCTTTTTCTGCTGGCGCTCCAGTTTCGCATCGAGATAGTCCTGGTCTTGCAATGTTGCGGGCAGTTCAGCCACCACACGCAGGTTTTTCCTCTCCAACTCTCCTTCGGTAACAGTGTAGCGGTCAAGCATTGACAGGACGGTTTCTACGCGATAATCACGGCGGTTCTTATAGTGCAGTTGCTCCTTGAGCCAATCCACGTCATGGGAATTGATGGTATCTCCCGCGTTTACAAGAGTCTGGTAAACGCGCTCATAGAACTCAGCATTCGGGTTGCTCCATTTGATAAACTCCATTTGGATCAACAAATCCTGTTCGTCGTAGAGCAGGGCACAAGTGGAATCCAGGCCGTCACGTCCGGCGCGACCTATTTCCTGGTAGTAGGATTCCATCGACCCCGGCGTTTCCGCGTGCACCACGAAACGAATATTCTCCTTGTCGATGCCCATACCAAAGGCGTTAGTGGCAAGTACCAGAGTGTTTTCCCCCTGCATGAACTGGTTTTGAATAACCTTGCGCTGCCTGCGCTCAAGTTGGCCGTGGTAACACAGGTGTGGTGTTTTGGCGTTTTGTAGTAACTCGCTGAAAATATCCAGGGTTTTGATCAGGCTGAAATAGACGATGCCATTTCCCTGATGTTTTTTGCAAATGCTCAGGATGTGTTCAAGCTTTTCATCTTCGCCCCAGACGTGCTCCACCTCCAGATACAGGTTTGGCCGGTTGATGCCTTCGTGAAACAACTCCACCTCATCCGCCTTCAAACCAAGCTGCCCAACGATATCTTTTTGAACTTCAGGCGTCGCCGTAGCGGTCAGGGCGATGGTTGTTGGCTCACCCAACAACCGGCGGAATTCCTGCAGCCGCGTGTAGTCCGGCCGGAAGTCGTGCCCCCATTCGCTGATGCAGTGCGCCTCATCAACCGCCAGCAGATCAACTTGCCGGCTGCGCATAATTTCGACGAACTCCCGCTTGCGGAATCGCTCCGGTGTGACATAGAGAATACGGTATTTTCCTTCCCTGAGCGCAGAATAGCGGCTTTCACGTTCCTGACGCTTCAACGAAGAGTTAATAAAAACAGCATCAATACCGCGTTTAACCAGGCCATCGACTTGATCTTTCATCAAGGCGATGAGCGGAGAAATGACCACCGTCAGGCCATCCTGCAACAATGCGGGAATTTGGTAGCACAACGATTTACCCATTCCGGTTGGCATAATAACCAACGCGTGTCGGCCGGCGAGAATGTGCTCAATTACGGCGTGCTGCTGTCCACGAAAAGTTGAGTAGCCAAAAAATTGTTTTAACACTGCTTCGGGTTTCATAGATTACTCAACTTTTATATTGGTCCTTCTGTTATTGAAGCGTGCAATATAGGAAAGTTGGCGCAATTGTCGAAGTGAAATTTTTGGGATTGATGGTTGCCTTTTTAAAGCAACTTGCTATGTAACGAGAAATGGACGGAATAATGTTTTTAATAGATTTCCGTGTTGGGCCAGAAAATTGACCAAGCAAACCAAAATGAATTATAAGCCGGAATTTGCCTCAACCGTTTCCCTAGCAACGGGCCGGACGTTACCACACCGAGAATATTCCAACTGCTCCCTGTTTCATTATCAATCATTTCAAACTCAGCGAGATTGTTGCCACGAACAAAAGTAAGAACCTGCCCATCTACTTCTCGGTCATACGGAACCGCCAGGCTAGCGCCAAGCTCTGAGACGACCAGGATATCTAAACCAGCATGGGAGTCGTTGATAATTTGCGTACCCTGGAGTTTGGAAAAAGCATAGGCTTTCGCATTGCCATTAATTATAACACCCAGCACTGTATGCTTATTAGGAAACCGATTATCTATTGTCTGACCTGAACGCAATACGAACAATGGCGCTGTATCATCCTCGCGGTAGTCGTCGTATGGGTAGCGTTGGTAATCCCGATCGAAACCTGTATTTGATGACAAAGCTACTGTCCTTGGGTAAAGCTTCCTCCATTTATTCCAGGTCGTTTCTATCACTGGCAGCATTTCAAGTTGATCAATTGTATCAGGGTTTTCAGGCATTTTGTATACAATACCCGTACCCGTTAAGGGACACAGTGAAATGATAACTGGGACACCTCCAACGACATCATTTACAACCTCGTGCCACCAGAGTACGTTCTCAGGATAAGCTTTTGCTTCCCCATTAATAACAACACCAAGAACGAGGTCTTGCCCATCCAAATAGTTAAGCTCAATCGAAGATCTCGAAACAGATTTTGGATTAACAAGGGCAGGGACTCCATCCTTGGCGACGCCCCCGAACGTTATAAAATTTTCGGGAAAGGTACCCCAAACAGGATAATTAGCTGCATCTGACCGAGTTCCATACATTTGTGGAAACCGCTCACTTCGGCGCCCATTATTTTCGCGAAACCACATAATTAAATTATTCTCAAAAAGGAGCCCTGAGACACCAAAACCACGACCTTCGAACTGAATTCCCGCAAAGGGGCTAGGAGCCGCTGAGGTTTCTACTGTATCCACCACAGCATCCGAAACAGGCGATGTAAGATTGCTTTCTGAGTTTTTGCAGGCAACCAATGCCGTAAATATCAAAGCGCTCAAGCCTAGTAGAATAGAATTTAATATAATTTTCACTGGTGTCTCCATTTCATATTGAGTTAAAACAATGGATCAATTATTGATATTCCCAAATAAAACTCAAGACATTACTTTTACTGCTATGGTACACAGGGCAATATTCTAAGCTGATTTTTTGTCAACCCGGTATGAAATCATTGAGGCCGGTGTCAGCCTGGCCACTGCAATACACATCTTACCCTCTTCCCAAAACTTGCAGGAATTTTGATACTACGAATCGTGTTAAAAGAAATAAATCAAAAATTATTTGGTAAAAACTATGAGTTGTTTTTACGAAGCCAAAACCATAAAACTAAATAATGATAAAGTCCCAGTCGAGCCGCAAGAGCCTCTTGACATAAGTCGGATAAGGAATCAACATCTTGGTAAAACATGTCCAATCTGTAGTGGCTGCGGGCGGTTAAAATGTGGGAATTGTAAAACCGGTACAATTCCTCTGCTTGGCGGTTTTCAGCAATGTTCTCAATGTTTAGGTGATTATATAAAAGCCTGTCCGGTTTGTTCAGGTTTCGGCGTTATCCACTCGAGATAAGTTAATCCTGTCAACTTGGATGCCAAGAATAAGGTTGCTGGCAAAGCCGGGGGATATGC
>JAJDAE010000127.1 GCA_029262035.1 Candidatus Zhuqueibacterota bacterium | reverse complement strand
TTAGAAAACAAATTTATAATTCCCTTTCACGACCCAAATGGTGTATTTAAGAAACAAGCCCCCTACGGTACTAAAGCACGATGATTTGTATTTGAGCCAAAGAATGATTCGTTAATTCTTTGAGTGACTTTTGAAGAATTGCACAATTGCAACAGTCCCATCAAACCCAGAGTTTGCTACCCGGGGCAATTGGTGACCGGAGTTTTCAACAGTGATTGCCATTACCTGTGCGCCCTGCTGGCAACTTGAGAAATCTACAACCCAGGTGCGGCCTTCGTCCGAATCGAATATCGTTGTATCTGCCACTGTTTCGTCGCAACCGTTGTTCGTGACCCACAGCATTGCAGTTTCTTCAAATGAAATGTCATATCGTATTCCGTTGCTCGACAAGCCCCCGTTGTATTTTACACTCGCATCATTTAGCCCGTGCATTAACAAAATTGGAAGTGGGTGACTGGGTGCCAATATGATTTCAGGAGAGGTGTCATCAAACCGACCACCTGCACTAGCGGCGAAGGGTGCGATTGCTGCAAATATATCCCACAATTCTGCCCCCAACCTGTGTAGAAGCATACCCCCATTTGATCTTCCTGTTGCGTAGATTCTTTTCTCATCTACTTTATAGTCCCTTTGTAATGTCTCCACCAGTTTTTTAACAAAACCCACATCATCAACATTTAGTGTATATGGAAGTCCGCAACAGTAAACGGCATTCCACAGACATTCGCCTGTGCGATTATCCGTTGTATTACTACCGTTGGGAAAAACCATGAGCCAATTTTCTTCTTCTGCCAACTCGCGAAATCCCTGAAGAGCATTATAAAAGTCACTCATCGAAGCGTTTCCCGGATGGAATGCAAGCACAAGAGGTCGCTTTTGCACATGATCGTAGCCGGTGGGGATGACCAGGGTATACCATCGCGTGGTAGTATCAATTTTCATTGAAACTTCATAGGTTCCCGCTTTGATGAGGATTTCAGGACTTGTCAACTCCGCTTCAGAATTGCAGCTTGACAAATAAAACCAGATGATAGCCAGAAAAATGATTGTCCAATTAATTTTCGAGAATATCCCAGTATCGGAGATTTTCAAGGTGTGAATTATAGCCATTGCATTCTCCTTGTTTTAAATTTCATGGTATCTATGTCACTCTTCTAACGATGAGCATCACTGGAAAAAGGGCATAGACCTGCTCACCTTAACTTAAGAGTTAAACTTTTAAAAGTGCACTGATTTAAACTAAAAAGAAATACCGCCCTTTTTTCCAGTGCATGCTTTTGTGTGTGCCCGGCATGGCACGTGTATATTTTGAATATTTGAAATATACACAGATTATCCAAAGGGTGCAAGTCCCTTATGGGCGAGTTGGCGAAGCCCATTAGTAAGCCGCAAGGGTGTTCCGGGTGACCGGAAATCTGAAGGAAGCGGGACTACAAGAGTCTGTACGGAGGAACACGAACTGCATACGAGGCATAGCTTTGTGGGTGAGCAACCACATCTTTGTAAAGCCCGTAGCCAATAAACATTGCTATGTAGATGCAGCCGCGATAGACTTAAAGGATAAGTGTCTTACCCGGGGAGATCTCGATAGCCGAAAGGTTGTTGAGAAGTCAGCCGAAGCCATAGTAGCCAAATGTCTCGCTTAACAGCGGGAACATGGTGAAGGGCTGAACATTAACCCGTTCTGAATTGAGTTGGGATGAATGTGGACTTATGGTAGCTTCCATGTCCCATTCAAGCCCTGCACGAGAAAGAACAGAGTCAAGCAATTGACTTTTGGGTTAGTGAACCGCCGTATACGGGAACCGTACGTACGGTGGTGTGAGAGGCGCACTCCGGTTGTTTTCAGCCGGAGCCGCCTACTCGCTTAGACATTCTTTGCAACCATTACCTTTTTAATCAAGACAACAGATACAACAAACAATAACAGTTCAATAATTAATCCTGGCAGTACAACCAAAGTGAATGGTTCAACATAGAACATGCTTAAATTAACGGGGTACAAAAGTTCGAGAGCAACCCTTCCTATCCATAAAATGGTCTTAATCACAACGTAGTAATATAGCACCTCTATCATTGACTCCACCTTCCTTGAGAAAAGTATCGTAATGCTACCGAATGCCACCAATAGAATTCCCACTGCAAATATAACCAATGTTACAAAATTGGTTTCATTTGGTTGTAGTAGAGAAAATCCCTTTGTTTGATAAGCAAAATAAGGCATTGCAAAATGCAGTAAACCCACGGCAATCTCAATGATTCCAGCAGCCAAGAGGATTTGTTTCGTCAGGTTTATTTGTTTTTCCATCTGCTATTCCTTCTTATGTCTAACGCTAACAATGAGGGGCAAGCCGTAGCGGGATTTGATTTTGTGCTATCAAAGCACAAAACAAACACTGCGGAGGATTGTCCCTCTCAATTGCCATTGTTAGGCACTATGCTCCCCAATACAGTAAGGCAGAACATATAATCCAAAACACCCACTGAGCAAGTGCAGCGTAGGTTTTAGCTTTTGCCTTAAGCCAAAACAACTGAACTAACCAAGCAATACCCCATAACAAAAACACCACACTAAGAAATAGGGTTAACTCGTATTCAAAAGGGATTATGTCAGTCAATGATATTGTAAATAGAGCCACGGTCATCAACAATAAATCAACAGTTAACATCTGGAATGCACACATAGACTGCTTCCAATGAAGAATCAGTTTTCTATGACTCTCTCGATTCTCCCCATTAGGGATAATCGAGGCAGTTTCTTTTGTACCAATAAAAGTATGAGCCACTAATGCCAATAGGCTAATGCACGCAGCTATTAAAACAGGGGTATTCATTTTAAGAAACCTTATCTCTTCTTAACTTAGCTGTTCCAATGCTATACATAACACCGTAAACAACACATATTAGCGAACTTCAAACTAAAAATTCATCAGCCACATTTGGTAGCATGAAATAAGCTGGAACAATAGCGATACCACTCAGCTCCACCAAAAATAATCCCTATATGAAGAACACTAGCAATAACACTAAGTATCCCGCCTAAAATTAGTGCCCAATTTTGATTATTATTCATACTGTTTCCTGCGCCAACGCCACGCATCACCGGCAGAATAAGCGAAGCGGTGCAGCTTTATTTTGTCCGAGTACATGAGTGTGCTATGCCTTACTCAGCACAGATGAGGCAGCCCAAATACCTGTTTCTGCCGCACCTTCTGTGAAGGGCATACCCAAGTAGTCTCCGGCCAAAATCACTTTATTGTGATTATTGATTGATTTACGATAATCATTTATTTTTTCACATCGACCGACCCGGGACTTTGGTTCAGCATTTATCCAACGGTAAACCCTCGTAAACGCAACATTTTCGGAAATACATGGGAGGTACTGTTCAAGCTCCTCTAATACATCTGTAATTATACTCTCATCATTTTGCGCTACCATTATTTCTCCGGCTTCACCTGACAGCATGACATGAATCAGTTCCCCTGATGCTACTCTTCCTGCATCTTTTGCCGATTCAATCGTAAAAGCGGCAATTATTTTGCGTTCTCTTCGTGGAATCCAGACCCCATAAACATCATTCAGATTTAGCTCTTGTGGCAATTTATTTACTAAAGCAAAGGCAATATTAACTGTACTGCTGAATTCTGTACTTAAAAGCTCTTTTTCTATTGCACTTTGAGAAGTATAAATCTTTCTAGATTGCGGAGCAGGAGTCGCCAAGATAACTTTCTCTGCCCTGAATTCTTGATTTGCCGTATAGATAGAAACGCCATCACCTTTTACGGATATCTTATCAACTGAGGTGTTTAGTCGCACATCAAGTCCCTTTGCAATAAGTTCCGGTAACTTTCCGATGCCTCCCGCTAAAGTCATAGTCTTAGCTTTATGTGCTACAAAAGCATTAAGTGCTATTGGCAATGCTTTTGATGTTTCACCTGGTTTTTGAAAATAGAGTGCTTCAAGCAACGGTTCTACAAAATACTCTGTTATGTTCTTCCCATAATAACGGTCACTCCATGACTCTGCTGCTTCATTATCGAATTCTTTCCAAGCAGCGTAGTTATTAATGGGAATACCTTTTGTCTTTTTCAGCAACTTGAAACTACCAAAACAAAAAGAGAGCCAATCACTAAAAGTTAAAAGACCACTAAACAATAAAGAGAGTGGGCTGTCATATCTAAATTTTCGTATCTTGGCGTTTCGCACAATCCCAACTATTCGGCTTGTTTCCACATATTCAGGGGTAATACCAAGCTCATCTATTAAGTCAGATAATATTTTATAGGCACTTGAAAGAAACTGTGCACCTCCATCAATGAGATATCCGTTAGAACTTTCGGTAATCATTCGGCCACCAACTTTTGATGCGGACTCCAGAACAATGACATCAACTCCTTTCTTTTTAAGCTGAAATGCAGCAACCAACCCGGCAATTCCGGCACCAACCACGATCACTTTTCTATCTCCCATAATATTTCCTTGCAGGCATAACGTCTCAAATCATTGGCGCAGTGAGATTGGTCGCGGCTTTTCGACAGCAAAATGGCGTGCCACTTTTGCTGTGTCCGAGTGCATTTTATTTGTTAGCGGGTTTGGTAGTACCGACAAGTTTGAAAATAAATAATGGCAACCTGAAACTACAGCCTGGAAAACTGGTAACGGCTCTATGCTGCCTTTTCGGTTAAAAATTATTTTCCTTCTCATTCTATTATTTCCGTTTGTTCAAATTTGTATACTGAAAAAATGATTTTTAGAATGTATTTAAAGCATGCTATTTAAGCTTTAACTTACCACAACATTTTTTATGTTGCGACTACTTTTTATACAACTGAGTTTCGTAATTGAAACTTGTGCAACTAAACATAAAAAATGTTCTTTTTAACTTTTCAGACCCGCTAACTTCTCTTTCACCGGCTGCCATTGACTCAGCATTCAGTGAAATGAATTTATTCTTCTATTTTAAAAAAATCTCAAATTCGCGCACGATAATGGCAGTCGGAGTGCAAAGACAAGTTAGGAGCTGCTGCTACCGTGGCACACTGGCTGCCACACTACAAACGCCCCAAATAAAGGTTGACTTACCACTGCCGCCTTTAGTTTTGAGATTATTTATTCTTTAAAAACGACAAGTATAAAGACTTCAAAAGAAAAAATAAGTTAATTGCGACAACTGTCCCGATTCGAATTCCATAATTTGAAAAGAAAGAATAGTCAATAAAGAAAATTGAAATCATCGCAATTAAATAAGTTGTGCCAAGTAGAATATCACCATACTCATATAAAGTTAACTTTTCACTAGTTTTAAAAAGTTTTCGTATGACTCTATAAATATGTGTGTTAACATTTCTCCGTACAAAAAAAAGTAGAATGCTAAGCAAAGTAACCGTTAACAATCCGCTATGCATGTTATAATAACTATCAGTACCTTCTTCCATAGTTATAGAAAATATAAACAGGACACAAATACTAATGGCTATTAAAAGATTAATTCCAAACCAATCAATATTACTATGAGTACCTCTTCCAGTTAAGGCCTCTTCTTCTAAGATGGCTGCTCGTTTTTTCCTCTCTTCAATTTTTTTTCGTGATTTCTTTCCCATACTCCTAACTCGATACTCAGGGGAACGATGGGTTTCGTCGCTCTGAGCGTCATTTTATTAAAATAATTTATAAAATCTCCAAACTCAAAATTTAAGCAAGGCGCCCATCGATTCCCCTGCAGTAAAAAGTTAGGAAACGCTGCGACCGTGGCACACCGGCAGTCGTACCACAAATGCCCAAAATTACGGTTTAAGCAAATCAATAATCGACGGCAAAAAAAAGAACAAGGCACCATAGGCAAACAGTAAAACCGGTTGATTAAATTTATAGTCTCGTCTTAGCATAGATTCTTTTGGATTCTTGGGATTGTAGTAACAAGTATAGTTTTGACCTTCTTTAAAAAGACTCATTGCCTCGTCTGCTCTTTTATATTTTTTAAACCCAGACATTCCGATTTGAATATTATATGAAATAAACTTTTTTCCACCGACTCTATATGAATAATATACCAATGGATGATAACTTGACCCTCCGCGATAGTTGAATATGATATTTACATCTTTTGACTCAATCAGGCATTCAGTTTTTTCCCATTCTTGAGAGGAAGTTTGCTTGAAGATATTCCTAATACCAAACCCCAAAAAAGTAAATGCTACTGGATAAGTAAAATATTTAATATTAAAAGGTTGATTCATAAAATCCGCATCATTAAAAAGAAATAAGAAAAGAACTAAGACAACAAGCCCCAAAGCGATATATGTGTATTGCTTTTTGTCGAACTGTTCCCTCTCTTTTTTGAACTTCTCACGGTTGTCTGAGATTTGTCGCAACCGTTTTTTTGCACTACTCTTTTTTCCCAACTTTCAGTTACCTTAAAACTCCTAACGAGGCTGTAGAAAAAGCTAGCGAAACCCAACATTTCCTTCAGCTAAAAATCATTTTTAAATTTAGTTTCGAGTGTTTAGTTAGTCATTTAACTTTGTATTGTCATCAAATGGCATTCTCTTCTTCGGCTTTAAG
>JAJDAE010000126.1 GCA_029262035.1 Candidatus Zhuqueibacterota bacterium | reverse complement strand
AAAATTGAATTGTGAGCCAACCGGACTTTTTCCAAGAAATCCTGAGCCGTTACCAGAAAATTTGACCGAAGTTTGCAAAGCCGTGAAAGACAACAATGCAGATATTGGCTTTGTAGTAGATCCTGATTCAGACCGGCTTGCACTGATTTCAGACAAAGGCGAACCGATGGGAGAAGAAAAAACCCTGGCGCTGGTGGTGAAGCATTTTCTCACTAAAAAACAAGGCACTGTTGTCATCAACGCTTCAACTTCGCGCATTACGGAAGACGTTGCCCGGGAAGCAGGTTCAGAGGTCATCAGAACTAAAGTTGGTGAAATCAATGTTGCCAAGAAAATGCAGGAAATCGACGCGGCAATTGGCGGTGAAGGCAACGGCGGCGTCATTTTACCGGACGTTCATCTTGGCCGTGACGCACCAATCGGGGTTGCTCTAACTTTGCAGCATCTGGCTGAATTTGGCGGCAGTATCAGCGAACTTGAAGCGACCTTGCCGAAATATGTTATCACAAAAGATAAAGTCGCTCTGGATAATATCGACCCTAAGCAAGCGCTGCAAAAAATAAATAATCTGTATGCCCACGAAAATTTAGATTTTACCGATGGCATCAAAATACTGCGCGACCGCTCCTGGATTCATATCCGCGCTTCAAATACAGAGCCAATTATTCGCGTAATTGCCGAAGCGCCAACAGCGGAAGAAAGCAAACGGCTTTGTGCAGAAATTAAAGAGAAATTTTAACTTGCTTAATTCACGAATCAAAATTCGAACTTGGTTCAGTCAGGTTCGTAATACAAGTTTTAGCTTGCCTTGCACGATCCGGGAAAGCAACCTAAAGGCTGAACTACGAACTGATACGTTGTACTGGAAAGGTTAACCTATGCAGATTTGTAGAATTATCGGGGATGTTGTTTCGACCCAGAAAAATCCTGAATTTAAAGGCCACAAGCTATTAATTGTTGAGCCGGTTGATCTTGACAAAAAAACTGCACTCGGAACTTCCATGATTGCAGTGGATATTGTCAATGCCGGTAAAGATGATTTGGTTTTAGTTAACAAAGAAGGCAGTTCCGCCCGACTTTTGCTGGACAATGAGAACATCCCGGTTCAGGCGGTTATTGTCGGCATAATTGATGATATCGACGTTCCTAAATCAAGTTAATGATTATATGAAATACAGAATGTACGTAGATGAATGTGGTAATCCAGATCTAGAAAGTTCTGAGAATCCTCTCCATCGATTCTTAAGCCTTACAGGAGTAATCATTGACCTAGATTATGTCAAAAATTGTTTATACGGCGAACTTGAATCACTAAAATCCAAGTACTTTGGGTCACATCCAGATGATCCAATAATTCTTCACAGAAAGGAAATCGTTAACGCAAAGTACCCTTTTGAAGCATTGAGAGACAAGAAAGTAAGAAAGCAATTTGATGCTGAACTATTGGATTTTCTTAAAACATGGGAATATACAGTTGTGACTGTTTGCCTTGATAAACAAGTTCATAAAAAAACTTATAAAGTTTGGAGATATGAACCATATCATTACTGTCTTGCACTACTTTTAGAACGATACGCCATTTTTTTAGATCAACACCACGTTCAAGGAGATGTACTGGCGGAATCACGAGGTGGGAAAGAGGATCGAAAATTGAAAGATTCATTCACTCGACTTTGGGAGAACGGGACTGAATATATGCCCCCTGAACGCTTTCAAAAAGTACTTACCAGTAAAAAACTTAAGGTTAAACCCAAAGCAAATAACATCTCCGGCCTCCAAGTTGCAGATATTATTGCCCATCCCAGTCGAACTGAGATTTTACTAGAAAATGATAAACGAGATAACCAGCTTGCTCCGTTTGCAAAAAAGGTAGTATCCATTCTTGACAGGAAATACTATAAATATAATGGTAAAGTTTTCGGAAAGAAATTCATATAAAAAAAAGGCCCTAAAAGGGCCCGATGGCTTTTACCATCCACCTCCAGTAATCTGGATTATTTTATATTAAAAAAAAACTCACAAAATGTCAACACTTATTAAACATTTTATAAATATTGAGCTGCACCTAGAAAGAAGAGGTTTTAAATGAATATTGATGCGACCATCGATAAGGTTGTAAATGAGATATTGGGCGAGGATTGCGGCTGCGACAGTCATCACCCCGAAAAGCCAGCTTGCGACTGGTGCTGGGTCTGCCCGGAATGCAGAACTCAAGTTATCAAGGAAATTATCAGCACCGGTGCAACTCGTGTGGCAGCCGGCCCCAATTTGGGCCCTATCCAGGCTGATCTCGCCAAACTCATCGATCATACTTTACTAAAACCGGAGGCAACCGACAGCCAGGTTATCAAGCTTTGCGAGGAAGCGGTACAATATGGCTTCGCCTCGGTGTGCGTGAACCCGTGCTGGGTCAGATTATGCCGTGACATGGTGCAAGGCTCAAATGTTTTAGTCTGCACCGTCGTTGGCTTTCCGCTTGGCGCGACTACCTGTGAGGCAAAAGTCTTCGAAACCCAAAAAGCAATTGAGCATGGCGCAGATGAAATTGATATGGTCGTAAACATTGGCAAACTAAAATCCGGCGATTATAATTATGTTGAACAAGATATCCGCGCAATTGTTGAAACCGCCAAAGTTCGTAGCGGCGTCAAGGTTATTCTGGAAACATGCCTTCTAACAGATGAAGAAAAAATAAAAGGGTGCCTGCTTTCAAAATCTGCGGGAGCGGCATTTGTAAAAACTTCTACCGGGTTCAATAAAGGCGGGGCAACGTTGGGCGATATCGCCCTCATGCGAAAAGTAGTCGGCAGTCAAATCGGGGTGAAAGCTTCCGGCGGTATCCGCGATTTTGAAAGCGCGGTGCAAATGGTGGATGCCGGCGCAAGCAGAATTGGCGCATCAGCGGGCGTAGCCATGGTTTCCACATGAACCAGGTTGATTTAATTCTAAAAAAAAGAGATGGCGGCAAACTTACTGAAGCAGAAATCGATTTCTTGATTTCAGGTTATGTTAAGGGCGATATTCCAGACTACCAGCTTTCTGCTTTTCTCATGGCGGTTTACTTCCAGGGCATGACGGAAGTTGAAACCGCAACCCTCACCAAACTGATGCGCGATTCCGGCATCGTTTTAACTCATCCCAATATTAATGGTTTTAAAGTTGACAAACACAGCACCGGCGGCGTAGGCGATAAAGTCTCGCTCATTCTCGCGCCACTCGTGGCCTGCGTGGGATTATACGTGCCGATGATTTCCGGACGGGCGTTGGCGCACACCGGCGGCACGTTGGATAAATTGGAAGCCATTCCGGGATTCCGCACAAATTTATCGCTTGATGAAATGGAGACCGTGCTTCGGGAAACGGGCTCATTTCTGGTCGGGCAAACAGATAATCTCACTCCGGCAGATAAAAAAATCTATGCCCTGCGCGATGCAACGGGTACGGTAAATTCCATTCCATTAATTACAGCCAGCATTTTAAGCAAAAAAATGGCTGAAGGTATCGATGCCCTGGTTCTGGATGTAAAAGCCGGTTCAGGAGCTATTTTTAAAGATCAGGAAAAGGCTTGGGAATTAGCAGGTATGTTAGTTAAAACCGCACATCAATTCGGGTTAAAAACCTCCGCTATACTCAGCGAGATGAATCAGCCTCTCGGTAAAGCAGTTGGCAATTGGCTGGAAACCAAAGAAGCTATCGAGACTTTGCAGGGAAAAGGTCCGGAAGATTTGACGCAGTTGACGCTTATTCTTAGCAGCCAAATGCTG
>JAJDAE010000125.1 GCA_029262035.1 Candidatus Zhuqueibacterota bacterium | reverse complement strand
ACAACTTGAACTTGTCATTTATGTACGGTTTAAATTCCAACGAATTAGATGGACTGCTCAGTTACTCACATCCGATAAAAAATAATTTGATGAACCGCACTAATTTTTTGGTGCGAAAAAACGAAGGCCGCTTTGAAGCCGATGCGCATTTCAGTTTCAATTTTTCGAAGGGTGTGATGGCGCAAAATAATCACCGCAATATAAAGGTTGGCTTCAATTATTCTGACTTGCTGAATGATAATTATACTTTCAGAAAATTCAAAAATGATGTTGCTACCCTGCGGCTGGATGAGTGGGATGATGTGAAAATCCTTTTGGGCTTCGTGGAAGGAGAGACCCGGCTCGGCGGTAAAATTTGGTCAACCGGACTGAATTTGCGTTTTGAAAGTGCGCTGCCGGGTGGAGATAAACAGTTCAGCAAACTTGCAGGAAAAATGGAATCTCACATAAAATGGATTGGGCTGAATTTTACCGCAAGAGGCAATCTAGCTACTTCATTTGGCGCGGATGAATTGCCATTGCAGGATCAGTTTCGTGCAGAAGGCGCATCAGCACGTGAGCGATTTTCAAACGACATTTTAAAAACCGGCGATGATATTTTTGCCTTCTCCCGGCGCTTTGTCGAGGGCGGTGGCTACTTACGCGGTTACGCCGGTCAGCCATTGCCGGCAGAAAAATATGCGACTGTTAATTTTGAAATAACACCCACAAGAGCCACGGTGGCTGCCTTACGGCCTTTCCTTTTTTATGATGCCGGTCGGATTTGGCCCATCGGCGGTGATGATAATTTTGTGCGTACCGGTGCGGGTTTTGGTATTACATTTCTTGCGAATGAATTGCAATTGTTCGGTGGCAATTTGAAACTGTTTGAGAATCTGAGCGCGAAAGTTTACTTTCCGATTTGGTTGAGCCACCCGTTACCGGGGGAGGACAAAAGACAGTTCAGGTGGTATTTTACTTTGGGGAAAAGTTTGTAGTAATCGTAACCTTGCGAAGATTTTGAATCTTCGCAAGGTTGATTTAGAAAGTCTACTTTTGGGTCATATCTTTAACACGGGTAAATGTGCCAGTAGATTCCATAACACTGCCGTCGGTCATTTCCATTTTTCCCATCACGGTAAATGTGTTGTCGTCAGTTTTCTCTGAAATGCGCGTGTATTTGCCCATACCTTCCATTGTCCAGGTAATGGTTACTTTATTGCCCTCAATCATGCCGGCGCCAACGGCCATTGTCCTGGAATTGTCTATCCAGAAGCCATTAAGTTTTCCATTTTTACCCATAGTAATGGCGCCCATGCCTTTCATCATTCCTTTGCTTATTTTGCTTTCAACTTGCAATAAAAGGAATTGACCGTCCAGCCCAATTTGATAATTCAATTTATCTTTGCTTATGCCCATTGGACCTTCAGAGGTTCCTTCCCAATCGCCAACAAAAGACATCAGAAGCTCATTGTCTAGTGCGGGTGGCGGTCCCATTTCAGGATGAGCGCTTTCCATTTTGTCTGCCATTTGGGCATCCGGCTTGCTTTCCATTTTGTCCTTATCCTGGGCAAAAGTAGGGAGTGCAAAACAAAGTACTAAAACTAAAACCAATAATATGGTCTTTTTCATATTTATATCCTCCTATTTTTATGAAAAAATATGTATGCCGGAAAAGTAGGTTACTGTTTGGAGAAAGTCAATGCAAATTTGTCGGAGAATTTGTTTGGAAAAAGAGTGTTGTCAGGACGTCATATGGAATGGTTTCCTAAATAACCTCGCTCTCGCAATTGGTCAGCCAAAGGCTGGTTCTCATCCAACTTTTTACATTCCTGATTGCTTTGAAAATATCCATAATCGGACAGTTGTGATGAATACCAATAGTAGTGGTCAGTTATTAAAATGCCTTTGCCAAAAGCTCTTTGTTCAGCAATAAGAGTCATCATTTTTTCGATATATAGTGGTTCAATTCCTGTAAATGGTTCATCAAGCAAGAGAAACTCCCGGTTCAACGAAATGGTAAAGACTACTTCAAGCAAACGTAATTCACCGCCCGACAATGACGCTATAGTTTGATTGATTAGGTTTGCCGGGAAATGTCTCAGGACATAGTTCCTGGCTTCAATCGACAGCGTTCCTATAAATTGTGCAACATCAATATCTTTAGGAAGAAATGTTCCTTGCGGCAAATAGGCGATTTTCTCATATCTCTTTTTGAGTTCTTTTTTAATGAAGGCTTCTCCATCTATAAAAACAGTACCGTCTGTCGGCAGCATAATGCCAGCACCAATTTTTATCAACGTAGTTTTGCCACTGCCATTGAGGCCAAATAGTCCACAAATTTTGCCAGACTCGACCTTGAGGTAAACACCCTTTAAAATTGATTTACTTTTTATCTCGTAGTAGATGGAATCGAAAATCATTTACTATAAAGTTAAGATACGGTGATTATTATGCTGATTGATATAATTTCGAATAAGGCCAAGCAAATAAATAACAGTAGACCTCTCGGGAGTTTTAAGTTATAATATAACATCCAAACATTGTTTCTTTGAAAAGAGAGATCTGTTACGTAAACTGCTGTAAATCCTGCGCAGATAAAACCCTGCAAGAAGTAATGTTCAATGCCACCCAGAATAGAAAAAGCCAGGCTTAGGGCAATGCCTATGCCTGTCGCAATAAAAAAGTAGCGTCTGAGTAAATAGAAAATCATTTTTGTCTTGTAGATATTGTGGTTTGTCCCGCATCCATTCTAAGCAAATTTACACAATAGATTTAAAAAGTCAATAAAACCGGTTTAGAAACTAAACTTTCACAGTTGCTTGGTACCGCTGAGGTGGGACTGTATCAATGATGAATTAAGTCATGCACTCAGTCTCAATCCTGTCTGTTGATTTTAATCAACAATTTAGATAAATTCTTTTTTGTGTAAAAGCCTTGACTATGTGGAGGCTTGAATATAGCTTGAAAAAACAATCTAAACTAAACCATAACATTAAAAATGTCCTCACCAAAAAAACATTGGCGCGGTGTCCTGCACGAAATAATTTTTGAGGCAGATACCAGGGCCGGAAAATTTTTTGATATTATCCTGATTATCAGCATTCTATTGAGCGTGACTGCAGTAATGCTCGATAGCGTGCAACCCATTCAGCTTAAATACGGGTCATTATTATACGCGATTGAGTGGCTCTTTACTGTTTTATTTACCGGCGAATATCTTTTAAGGTTGATTTGTGTGGGACGCCCCCTGCGCTATGCCGCGAGTTTTTTCGGCATCGTCGATCTCCTCGCGATTGTTCCGACCTATCTAAGTTTGATTCTGCCGGGTTCGCAATATTTGCTCGTCATCCGTATTTTGCGCGTGTTGCGTATTTTCCGTGTACTGAAACTGGTGCAATATCTCGGGGAAGCCAGAGTTTTGACCCAAGCCCTCAAAGCCAGCGGCCGAAAAATTATTGTGTTTCTACTTGCAGTAATCACCATCGCTGTAATTTTTGGCTCGCTAATGTATCTTATAGAAAGCGCTGAAAATGGTTTTACCAGCATTCCGCGTAGTATTTACTGGGCGATTGTGACGCTTACCACAGTTGGTTACGGCGATATTTCTCCGCAAACAAATCTGGGGCAATTTGTCGCTACATTAATTATGATTATGGGTTATGGCATTATTGCTGTTCCCACCGGCATTGTAACCGTTGAAATGTCACGCGTGCAAGATAGAAAAGTATCAACGCAGGCTTGCCCTGAATGCAGCGCCGAAGGCCACGATTCGGATGCTAAATATTGTAAATATTGCTCAGCTAAACTTTGAGAAAGAAGTGACCCTACACTTTGCGGCTTTGGAAACATTTTCCACTTTCTTTTTTCCGAAAATAGTGTTACATAAACCAGAATTTAATCCTAAATTTAAACACAGGAATTTCTAAAATGGCTATCAGGTATACCGTTCTTGGTGCGGGCATGCAGGGGCAGGCGGCAGCATACGACTTCGTACGCTTTGGCAATGCTGAATCTGTCTGTCTCGCCGATATTAATCTCGCTGCTGCTGAGCAAGCTGCGCAAAAAATCAATGATTTACTTAAAACAAGTATTGTATGTGCGGAGCAATTAGACATCAAAGATATTGAGCAGGTCAAAGTCCGTTTTCGGCAATCGGATGTTTGTCTGAGCGCCGTCCCGTATTTTTTCAATTATAAACTGACAGAGGCGGCGATTGAAGCGGGTTGCCATTTTTGTGACCTGGGCGGCAATACCGATGTTGTTTTCAAGCAGCACGAACTAACCAAGTCCGCTGAGGAGGCAGGTGTTACCGTTCTTCCTGACTGTGGTCTGGCGCCGGGCATGGCCAACATTCTGGCGGCACATGGCATCGCAAAAATTGAACAGCCGCGTAAGGCGCTCATTAGGGTTGGAGGGTTGCCGCAAAATCCGCAGCCACCTCTTGGTTATCACCTCTTTTTTAGCATGGAAGGTCTGACCAATGAATATTTCGGCAAGGCGCATGTGCTCAAAAATAACCAGCGCGTTGAAGTGGATACTTTTACCGAGTTAGAAGATATTGAATTCCCGGAACCGTTCGGCAAATGTGAAGCGTTTATGACGGCTGGCGGTACATCCACTTGTCCCTGGACTTTTGAGGGAAAACTGGAAGAATATGATGAAAAAACCATCCGCTATCCCGGCCACTATGAACAAATGAAAACGATTCATGAGCTGGGTCTGCTGGGTCTGGATACGGTTGATGTTAACGGACAGCAAGTTGTCCCGCGCCAGCTTTTTCATGCAGTTGTCGAGCCGTTACTAAAAGTCGGCGACCCCAAAGATGTCGTTTTGTTGCGCATCACGGTAAGCGGCGAAGAAGAAAAAATGGTGATGGAGCTTATCGACACTTTTGATGACGCCACGGGCTTCTCCGCCATGCAGCGTACCACCGGCTGGGGCGCAAGTATTGTGGCAATCATGATGGCTGAAGGTGATTTTCAGCCCGGCTGTTTACGGTTGGAAGAGGCAGTTAACACACACAAATATTTACAACAAATGCAAAAACGTGGGTTTGATTTGAAAGTAACTCAATAATACGAAGTACTAAATTTAAAATTGAAAAACTGATGAAGCCCTTATATCCCGACGAATTTATTGATGTAGAAATTAAATGGACTCGCCCTCAAAGGTACGATTGTCTTCTGCAAGAAGATTCGAAGCATGATGAAGTCGCTAATTTGTATCTTATATCTGCACGTTATGGTACGGCTCAAGCAAAGACACTTTATATTGGAAAAACATATTTGCAGTGGGTGACTAAAAGATTATCTCAGAAAGATCATAAAACACGGTATGAGAATTTTATAGAAAATTATCCACACCATGTATTCTATGTGAGCCATGGAATTATCGAAGTACGCGAGGGGAATTTAAACGAAAATCGACTTGACGATGTGGAACGGATTTTGATTTATTCAAGCCCCCCGGAACATTCTCAAAATGTACGAAACTTCTATGAACATGGTGTAAAAGGAGCGTACCATATTGTAAATAAGGGTTCACGATGCACGTTACCACGGAACATCAAGCTTGGCATTTTTGTCAAAAAATAAATCTTACGGGTTATGATAATAAATGACCGACTCAACCAAACGCTTCTCGGATCGGGTTGGCTACTACCTGAAATATCGCCCAAAGTATCCGCAGGAAATTATTGATACTTTGCAAAATGAATGCGGCTTGACCGGGAAATCGGTGGTGGTAGATATTGGCTCAGGAACGGGCTTTTTATCAGAACTATTTTTGCAAAACCAAAATGCAGTGTTTGGCGTGGAACCAAATGTTGGGATGCGTTCCGGAGCGGAGCAGTTCTTAGCCGGTTATCCAAACTTTAGAAGCATCGAAGGCAGCGCAGAAAATACAAATTTAGAGTCTGACACTATAGACTTTATCACGGTTGCACAAGCGTTTCACTGGTTTGATATTGAAAAATGCCACATAGAGTTTAACCGCATTTTAAAAACTGACGGCATCGTTGCGCTTGTCTGGCACGAGCGTGTTAAAACCGACTCCTTTTTACAAGACTATGACCGGACACTGAAAAAGTGCAGCAAGGATTATGGCGCATCACATCACAAAAATATAACGCCGGAAACGTTGCAATCATTTTACGGGCATAACAATTTCAAGTATTCTGTTTTTGAATATGAACAAGTTTTTGATTTGGAGGGGTTGCAAGGCAGAGCATTATCTGCCTCGTATGTACCCGCGCCCGGTGAGTCCGGCTTCAAGAAACTAATGGATGAACTGTCCGAGCTTTTTATGCGGCATGAAAAGGCTGAGCGGGTTACTTTC
>JAJDAE010000124.1 GCA_029262035.1 Candidatus Zhuqueibacterota bacterium | reverse complement strand
GCCTGGTTTGTGATGAATAACTGGCTGCAGCAGTTTGCCTTCCGGATTGAGTTAGGGTGGCTGGTTTTTCTGGTTGCCGGTTTTTTAGCATTGATTATCGCATTACTAACAGTAAGCTCGCAGGCGATTAAATCGGCCGTTATGAATCCGGCCAAGGCATTAAGATATGAATAGATTTGATTGGACGAGAGAAGGTTTGTACAGCCGGTAACGAAATATTTCTACGGTGATATGCTTCACCGTAGAAACAGTTATTTCGTCAGTTTCTCATTTGGGTTGAGGTCGACAACTGTAACAGTTTTTGCAGCTGGTTCTTTGTCGGTGCCCTGTAAAGGCACCCATTTATTGAGTACTTCTTCAAGCTTCTCAGCATTCACCGGTTTTGAAACATAATCATCCATTCCCGCCTCAAGACACCTTTCTTTATCGCCTTGCATGGCGTTGGCAGTCATGGCGATGATTGGAATTCGAATATAGGTTTCCAGTTTCTCACTTTCCCGTTTTCGAATTTCAACTGTTGCATCAAATCCATCCATTTCCGGCATTTGACAATCCATGAGCACAAGATCGTAAAAATGGTTTTCGACGGCTTCAACTGCCTTTATACCGGTGTCCACACATTCCACATGATCATAACCCAATTTCTCTAAGCGCCATAGCGCAATTTTTTGATTGTCGATGTTATCTTCGGCGAGCAGGATTTTTATGTTTAGTTTGCGGTCATCAGCCGATGTACCCTGCGTTACAAGTTCTATTTTTTGTGGGGCTGTTTCCGTTAAATCAAAGGCGGTGATGAGGCAATCGTAAATCTGTGATCGCTTCAACGGTTTCGTCAGGTAGCCTTCAAAATCGATATCAGACATTTTTTTGGCATCACTCTGTTTGTTGATTGAGGAGACCATGATGAGTATGGTATCTTTGAATGCAGATTCATTCCTGACTGCTTTAGCGAAGGTCTCGACGGTTTTCTCCGGCGATTGCACATCCACGATAACTAAGGAAAAGGGGGTGTTTTCTTCAGCGTGTTTGTGCAGGAGTTCCATGCCTCTGGTTGTATCTTCAGCTTCTTCAACAAAACAGCGCCACGATTCCAGCTGCAACCGCAGGATGTCGCGGTTGGTCTTGTTGTCATCGACCACCAGGATGCGTTTATCGGTCAGGTCGATATCTTTAACCTGCTGCCGACAACTCTCTTGAGGTTGTTTGGTTAGATTTACCGTAAACCAGAAAGTTGAGCCTTTTCCTTCTTCAGATTCAATTCCAATTTCTCCGCCCATCATTTCAGAGAGCTGTTTGGAAATGGTTAACCCCAGACCGGTGCCGCCGAATTTTCTGGTTGTGGATTCATCCACCTGGGAAAAGGATTGAAAGAGTTTTTGCTGCGCATCTTTTGGGATGCCGATACCGGTATCAGTAACATCGAAGTGGATTTGGATCTCAGTTTCAGTTTCGTGTTCCAGTTCACCACGGATGGCTACTTCTCCCTTTGCGGTAAATTTCACTGCGTTATTGGCCAGATTAATCAGAATTTGCTTGAGCCGTCCGGGATCGCCATTGACGAAACCCTCTATTTGCGGATTGAGGTAACATGAGAAAGCAAGCTCCTTGTCTTCAGCTTTGAAGGCAAGCAGATCACTGACTTCATCCATAGTCGTACGCAGGTCAAAATCGATGAATTCAAGGTCGAGTTTGCCGGCTTCTATCTTGGAGAAGTCAAGGATATCGTTGATGATTGTCAGCAAGGACTCCGCTGAAGAGTAAACGATTTCAGCACAATCACGCTGTTCTTTTGAGAGTCGGGTGTCGAGTAGCAGCTCGGTCATGCCGAGAACACCGTTCATGGGGGTTCGGATTTCATGACTCATATTAGCGAGGAAATCACTTTTGGCACGGTTGGCTGCTTCCGCGATTTCTTTGGCTGCCTGCAATTCATCTTCAAATTCTTTTCTATCAATGGCAACAGCGATATGGTCAGAAACAAACCTGACAAGTTCTACATCTGCTTGCGAATAGGCGGTTGGGTTTGTGTAAGATTGAATTGCAACCACGCCAATGATTCCCTGAGTAGTCTTTAGCGGGATACCAAGCCAGATTTCCGCATAATTCCCGATAAGTACGACCTCACCTTTTTTGATGAGGTCTTTGTGGGCTTGCTTATTAAGCAAGAGTGGGCGGCCTGTCCTTCTAACATAGTCTGTTAGGCTTTTTTTGAGTTGCTGCGGCGGAATTTCCTCATCACCATCTACAGAATCAACACAATAAGGAAAAGAGTATTTGTCTGTATCTTGCTCGTATAGAGCCACAAAAAAGTTTGTACAATCTATTAGCCGGCCGAGTTCCTTGTGAATAATAGAAAGCAAATCGTATAGATTTTCGGAAGTACTTGTGGCCTCAGAAATTTGGTACAAGACGGATTGAATTTTTTCCCCTTGCTTGCGCTTGGTGATGTCACTGGTGAGTCCCATTAATTGGGTAATATGGCCGGATTTGTCGGCCAGCGGAACAAACGATGATTGAAATAAAGCCCCATTGGTAGCTTCAAATTCAAACTCGGATGCGTGACCTTTATAAGCATCTTGTAACAGAGCTTGAACGTCATCTTTATCATTTTCTCCCACAGCATCCAAATAGGGCATACCCTGAACTTTAGATTCAGAAGAGATCCCCATCATTTTAAGGCCGGCGCGATTCATTGAGGTTAGGCATCCGCGATCATCGATTTGGTAAATACAAAAGGGTGAGTTCTCAACCAACATGCGGTATTTAGATTCGCTCTTACGCAGTGATTCTTCTGCCTGTTTGCGGTCTGTAATATCCAAAACAATTGCAGTGAATAGGGTTTGGTGTTCATGTTTCAGAAGCTGTAAATGGACTTCTACATCATAAAGTGATTGGTCTTTGCGGATGTGGACAGTCTCAAAAACTACCTTTTCCTTTTCACCTTTGCGCAAAGGCGCTATTAGTTTTTTAAATGACTTAATTGTAACGTCAGGCTTTAAGTCTATCGGTGTTAATTCTTGAAGTTCTTCCCAGGTATAGCCCAAGTTTTTCTGAGCAGCACTATTAACCTGAACGAATTGAAATGTGTCTGTTTCGAATAAATATATTTCATTTAGTAAGCTATGGAAAATACCGCCAAAATGGTAAATCCTGTCTGATGAGTTCGGCAGCCTCCGTTTACTCAAAGTGCCGATGATAACAGTCGCGAGAATAATTATTGTAGCAAGAGTCACCGAAAGACCCAATAACAAGGGAGGAAGACCCTGACTTATTGCCGAAACATCCAGCCCTGTAAAATAATAGGCAACAGCCATCATGAGAGTGTAATATATGGCGCCGATTAGGCATCCCAATGCAATGGCGCCCGAAACAAGCCAGGCATACTTGATGGAAACTGTTTTGGTTTTTGAATGCCTTTTCGCTATTTGCAGGGCAGCATACGCCGCTACTGATGCAGTTAAGACTGACAGAGCAATCAGCCAGAGATTGTAAGTGCCGGAAACAGTGCTGCTAAGATAGGCGCCCGAAATTACGAATTGTAAGAGTTTGTGAAACATAGGCTAAATGTTTGTATTCCTGTTTAATGTTATGCCTTGAGTGGCTTCTGCCAGTGACCCTTGCACCTCGTCGTCCACAATTTTTACTTTTGGATATCCCTCAGAATTTGTATTCTGTATCCATCTTTTTAAAATTTCTTTAAATTTCTTTTTATCCACTGGTTTTGAAATATAATCATCCATTCCCGCTTTGAGGCACTTTTCCTTATCGCTTTGCATGTCATTCGCGGTCATGGCGATGATTGGAATTGGTATGGCAGCTTTCAGTTTTTCTTTTTCATTTTCCCTTTTTCGAATTTCGCGGGTTGCTTCAAAGCCATTCATTTCCGGCATTTGGCAATCCATGAGCACAAGGTCATAAGATTGGTTTTCCACGGCTTCAACTGCCTTTCTACCGGTTTCCACACATTCCACACGATTATAACCCAACTTCGCTAACTGCCATAATGCAATTTTTTGATTGTCGATATTATCTTCTGCCAACAGGATTTTTATATTCACGTTGCGGTCTGGCGCTGGTGAGTGCCGGGTTAAAAGTTTTGCCCTTTGCGCTGCCGTTCCTTTTAAACCAAACATGGCGTACAGACAGTCGTAAATTTGTGACTGTTTCATCGGCTTAGTAATATAATCGTCCATTCCGGCCTCAAGACATTTTTCACGGTCGCCTTGCATGGCATTTGCCGTGAGGGCAATGATGGGGACATGCTGGCCTTCCGGCTCCATTTTGCGAATCTCTCCGGTCGCTTCATAGCCATCCATCTCCGGCATCTGACAGTCCATTAACACTACATCGTATGTGTTGTCGTTGACTGCCTCAACCGCTTCTTTCCCGTTTGCGGCTACATCGACCTGGCAGCCGAGTTTTTGTAGCATTTTGTTTGCCACTTTCTGGTTGATAATATTGTCTTCTGCCAGTAGAATTTTGAGGTTCAGTTTTCGGTCTTCGACGATTGCATGGCGTGTCACCAATTTCTTTTTACCCGTTTCCTCGTTCAGCAGGGTGCGCAGGCATTCGTAAAGCTGCGACTGCTTCAGAGGTTTGGTCAGGTAAGCTTCGAAACCGATTTTTGCCATTCTTTTAGCGTCACCCCGCTGGCCGATTGAAGTAAACATGATGAGTTTTATATCCTTGATTTCCGGTTCATTTTTGATGGTTTTACCGAGGCTCTCACCATCCATTCCAGGCATTTGCATATCTAGTATGGCAATCTCAAAGCCCGGTTTGCCTCCTGTTTGCTGCCGCAAAATCTCCAATGCCTGAGTAGCGTCTTTAGCCTCTTCTACAAAACACTGCCAGGATTGCAGTTGCAGCCGCAGGGTGTCACGGTTGGTTTTGTTGTCATCGACCACCAAAATTCGTTTGCCAGTGAGGTCGATATCCTGGAGCTGCCTTTGGCGCTTCTCTTTCGGCTGTTTTTTAAGCAGCATGGTAAACCAGAAAATGGCGCCTTTTCCTTCTTCAGACTCAATGCCAATTTCTCCACCCATTAGTTCGACGAGTTGCTTGGAAATGGTCAATCCCAATCCGGTGCCGCCGAATTTCCTGGTTGTTGATGCATCGGCCTGTGAAAAAGAGTGAAAGAGTTTTTGCTGTGCTTTTGGGGAGATACCGATGCCCGTATCTGTGACACTGAAGCGGATACAGAGTTCAGTTTTAGTTTCGTGTTGCAACTCACCGCCGATGGCAACTTCTCCCTTTTCGGTAAACTTGACGGCGTTGTTGGCCAGGTTGATCAGGATTTGCTTAATCCGCCCCGGGTCACCATTAACGAAACCTTCGACTTGCGGATGAAGGAAACATGAAAAAGCCAGACCCTTATCTTCGGCTTTGAAAGCCAGCAGGTCACTGACTTCACCCAAAGTGGTGCGCAGGTCAAAGTCGATGAATTCAAAATCAAGTTTACCCGCTTCTATCTTGGAGAAGTCAAGGATATCGTTGATGATGGTCAGCAGAGACTCCGCAGAACTGCGTACGGTTTCAGCGTACTCACACTGTTCTTTGGTAAGTTTGGTGTCGAGCAAAACCCCTGTCATACCGATGACGCCATTCATAGGCGTGCGGATTTCGTGACTCATGTTGGCGAGGAATTCACTTTTGGCGATATTTGCTTGTTTAGCTTCATCCAAAGCCATTTCTAATTTTTGAGTCTTTTCTTTTATCAAGTTTTTCTGCTCATTCAAGACAGTTTTCAAACCGTCAGATTTCTTTCCGGCAATTCGGGCAAACAAGCCGAGCCACAGCGGCGCACTGTCGATTATCCAGAGAAGAGGGCTGGT
>JAJDAE010000123.1 GCA_029262035.1 Candidatus Zhuqueibacterota bacterium | reverse complement strand
TGCGGGTACCGTCAACAAATTTGGCGGTCAAACCATTCCGGTAGCTGCATCCGGAGTGAACATCACCATGCGCGAACCCATCGGGGTTTGCGGCCTGATTTTACCGTGGAACTTTCCCATCGCCATCACATCCTGGAAAGTCGCACCCGCGCTAGCCATGGGCAACACGGTCATTATTAAGCCGGCAGAAGTAACTCCGTTAACCGCATTGCGTCTGGGCGAACTCGCCCTTGAAGCGGGTATTCCTCCCGGCGTAATTAATGTAGTGACCGGCAAAGGCAGCGTTGTGGGTGAGGCGCTGGTTAAAAATCCGTTGGTACGAAAAATCTCCTTCACCGGCTCAACCGAGGTCGGGAAATCTGTGATGAAATTAGCGGCTAAAGACATCAAACGGGTGACGCTGGAATTGGGTGGCAAGTCAGCTAACCTTGTTTTTGCCGATGCCGATTTTGACAAAGCCGTTCAAGGCGCGGTTGGCGGCGTACTTGGCAATGCCGGTCAGGATTGTTGTGCACGCAGTCGATTGCTGGTTCAAAAAGAAATTTATAATGATTTTGTTGAAGCTGTTGCGGTGGCTTTTAAAAATATAAAAATAGGTAAACCTTTAAAACCGGAAACAGAAATGGGTTCACTCATTTCGGAAGTACAGCGTAGCGCAGTGGAGCGCTATATCGAAAGCGGACAAAAAGAAGGAGCTGAAATGCTGTGCGGTGGCAGTAGACCTGAAGGAAGCGATTTCACCAACGGTGCTTTTTTACAGCCGACACTTTTTTTCAACGTCTCACCGGAAATGCGAATTATGAGGGAAGAGATTTTTGGACCGGTGCTGTGCGCCACACCGTTTGAGACTGAAGCGGAAGCTATCGCCATAGCAAACAATTCAACCTATGGGTTGTCGGGTTCTGTCTGGACGCGTGACATCGAACGTGCCCTGCGTGTAGCGCGTGCGGTGCAAACCGGCGTTATTTCTGTAAACACAGCCCACAGCGTACATCTGGAAGCTCCTTTCGGCGGCGTTAAACAAAGTGGTCTGGGACAGGAACTCGGGCTTGCTGCACTTGAGCACTACAGCCAATTCAAAAATATATTTATCAAAGTTGAAAATTGATTTGGGAATGTAGTAACACGGCTTTTAGCCGTGCCCGCGTAAAAGGCGGGTTACTTGCATAACAAAGTCTGCACAAAAAAGATGAAATCAGGAGACGCAAATGAGACAAAAAGTGACCGGCATGCTGGAAATAGATGATTTAAAAAAAATGGTGGACAACGGCGAAATTGAAACCGTGCTCACAGTTTTCCCGGACATTTATGGCAGACTAATGGGCAAGCGCATCACCGGGCGTTATTTTGTGGACGATGTTCTCGAAGGCGAAGTGCATGCGTGCGATTACCTTCTCGCCTGCGACATGGAAATGGATCCGGTGCCGGGCTACAAATTCACGAGCTGGCAGACGGGTTATGGCGATTTCCGTCTCCTGCCGGATTTGGCTACGCTCCGAATTGCGTCTTGGCTGGAGAAAACTGCCCTGGTTTTGTGCGACCTTTATAATGAAGAAGAGGATGTTTTAATCGATATTGCGCCGCGCTCTGTTTTGAAAAGTCAAATTGAACGGGCGGCCAAACTTGGTTATATCGCCATGGGGGCGTCTGAGGTGGAGCTGTATATTTTTAAAGATACGTTTGAAGAAGCGGCAGAAAAAGAATATCTCAACTTGAAGCCCATCGGAAATTATATCGAGGATTACCATATTTTACAAGGTACACGCGAGGAATTTGTTGTCGGCGCTATTCGCAATCACATGGATAAATCTGGCGTGCCGGTTGAATGTTCCAAAGGCGAGTGGGGGCCGGGGCAGCAGGAAATCAACTTGCGTTATGCAGAGTTTTTAGAGATGGCAGATCGTCAGGTTATTTACAAACATGCAGCCAAAGAAATTGCCTGGCAGAAGGAATGCGCCGTTACTTTTATGGCAAAATGGGATGAGCGATTTGCCGGTTCGAGTATGCACGTGCATGCGAGTCTGTGGGATAAGTCCGGAATTAATTCGCTTTTTGCCGGGGAGGATAAGATGGGACCCGTGCATGTTTCGCCACTGTTCCGCTGGTTTCTTGGCGGCTGGATGAAACATATTTCTGAAGTTTTCGCCTTTTATGCGCCATACCCAACTTCCTACAAACGCTTTGTTGCCGGGTCGTTTGCGCCCACGGGCATTGCCTGCAGTTATGATAATCGCACGGCTGCCTTCCGGATTGTCGGACATGGCCCGTCGCTGCGCATTGAGTGCCGTTCTCCTGGAGCCGACGCCAATCCATATCTGGCATTTGCGGTCACCCTGGCTGCCGGACTGGATGGTATCGAAAATAAAATCGAGCCGCCAGATTTATTTGAAGGCGATGTTTATGCTTCTGAAGATTTACCGCAAATACCGAAAACTTTGAATGAGTCTATTCGGAATTTGGAAGAAAGTGATTGGGCGAAAGCCACATTTGGCTCAGACTTTATCGAACATTATTTACATTTTTTTAAAACCGAGCAAAGAAAATTTGATGAGGTCGTGACCAACTGGGAACGCGCACGTTATTTCGAAAGAGCATAAATCAAAATGACTAAAACTTAAAAGTGCCTAAAATGCCTAAAGTTTATTGAGAGGAATTATGAATTACGAACACCGCCCTGTGATAGGAATTACCACTTATGGCGAAGATAAGGACAAACATTTTCATTTGCCGCGCGAATATACGGATGCAGTGCGACGGGCAGGCGGGCTGCCGATTTTGTTAACCCCGGGTGAAGATAATATTGAACAGTTGTTTGATTTGGTTGATGGAATTATTTTTGCCGGCGGCGGCGATTTTGATGCGGCGCTTTTTCAACAAAAACCACATGCGACAATCGACCGTGTAGACCCGGAACGCGATCGCTTTGAAATGGCGTTGGCAAAATATGTTTTGGGAAAATCGAAGCCGGTGCTTGGTATTTGCCGTGGATTCCAATTGTTGAACATTGCCACCGGAGGCGACTTGATTCAGCATTTGCCGGATGAAGTGAAAGAACTTATCCCTCATCGCTCAGATAATAATGAAGAAGTAAAACATGAAGTTAAGTTGAAAGAAGGTTGTCGCCTACAAGATATATTTGAAAAAACATCTTTAAAAATTGTATCCAAGCATCATCAGGGAGTGGACAAGATTTCCGAGGATTGGGAGGTTGTGGGGCATTCTGAGGACGGCGTGGTAGAGGCCATGGAGCACAAAAAACATCCGTGGATGATGGCTGTGCTCTGGCATCCTGAACTTGCGTTGGATGACCCGGATAATCAGAAAATTGTTCAAGCGTTGGTTGAGGCGACGAGGTGGAACATGTGAACCGAGGAATTAATATCATTTATCGTAAAGACGCGATGCATCGCGTCTCTACCCAGATAATGAATAAAAGGAAAACAAATGAAACTAAAAAACAAAGTCGCATTAATAACCGGTGCCGGTAGCGGCATTGGCCGTGAATCCGCTTTACTGTTTGCAAGTGAAGGCGCTAAAATTGTTGTTGCTGATTTAAAGGAAGACGCTGGAATTGAAACTGTTTCACTCATCGAAAAAAATGGCGGGGAGGCCAGTTTTGTTAAAACCGATGTCTCTAAAGCTGAAGCTGTCAAAAATATGATCGCCCACGCCGAAGAAACTTTTGGAAACCTCAATGTCCTTTTCAACAACGCCGGTATTTTTCCGGATGATGACGGCTCGGTGGTTGACACGGAAGAAGATATCTGGAACCTGGTGATGAATGTAAACTTGAAGAGCGTTTTTTTTGGTTGCAAATATGGCATCCCGGCTTTGCTGCGAGCGGGCGGTGGTACGATTGTGAACACCGCATCTTTTGTTGCGCTGGTGGGCGCGGCGACTTCGCAAATTGCGTACACTGCCAGCAAGGGCGGTGTGCTCGCCATGACGCGTGAAATTTCCGTGGAGTTTGCCCGTCAGAATATTCGTGCCAACGCATTATGCCCCGGTCCGGTTCAAACCCCGTTGTTGGCTGAATTGCTCGCCGATCCGGAACGTCGCCAACGCCGTCTGGTACACATTCCCATGGGTCGTTTTGCCCTCGCTTCAGATATCGCCAAAGGCGCGCTTTTTCTCGCCAGCGATGAATCTTCGTTTGTAAACGGCACAGCTTTTACCGTGGATGGCGGGATTACCTCTGCGTATGTCACGCCGGAGTGAGTTTGAAATATGCATTGCAGAGACCGGGTGATGTTGAAAAAAACGTCAAGAATGAAATGGCTTTTAATACTCAAAATTTCGTAAAAATATCCCTCTGATAATCTTGCTTTTTATAAATCT
>JAJDAE010000122.1 GCA_029262035.1 Candidatus Zhuqueibacterota bacterium | reverse complement strand
TTTCTCAATTCAATTTATGCGCAAGTAAAACAAATTGCTTTTGAAAATAAGGATGAAATTGAAAAGCGCTATCCAAAAATATTGCGTCGGGTTGCCGGTTATAATCTCGACGAATTCATCAAAAAAGACCCTTTTAATCTGACAAAAATGATAGTCGGCAGTGAAGGCACGCTAGCTGTGGTGACAGAGGCGAAGGTTAATCTCGTTCCAAAAGAAAAAGAAAGTGTGTTGGGCGTCATCCATTTCAAGACTCTGTTTGAGGCGTTGGATGCTGTCTGCCCGATCCTCGAGTTTAATCCATCCGCCGTTGAATTGGTTGATAACAAAATACTTGATCCGGCAAGCAACACCATGGAGTACGCCCGCCGCATGACCTTCGTGGATGGACATCCCGGGGCTTCCCTAATCGTTGAGTTTCAAGGACCAAAAAAGAGAGAACTGGAGCTGCAAATTAATGATTTGCTAACCCATCTCAAAAAATCTAAAGTTGGTTATTCCCACGTACAATGTATCGAAAAAAGCGAGCAGGAGGATGTCTGGTTTATCCGCAAGGCCGGGCTTGGTTTGGTAATGGGCACTCGTGGTGCACGCAAGCCGCATGGTTTTGTGGAAGATTCCGCAGTACCGGTGGAGCACCTCGCCGAGTACATTCGCGAGTTCGATAAAATCATAAAGTACCATAAAACTGAAGCTTGTTACTACGCTCACGCCAGCGTCGGCCTGTTGCATATTCGCCCGATGCTGAATTTGAAAGATAGAAATGAGTTGGACGATATGCAGTCCATCGCCGATGCGGTAAGCGACCTGGTATTGAAATATGGCGGCGCTTTCAGTGGCGAACATGGCGACGGCCTGGCGCGTAGCTGTTTCAACGAAAAAATGTTTGGCCCGCAATTGTACGATGCATTCAAAAAAGTAAAAGCTGCTTTCGATCCGAAAAATATTCTAAACCCCGGAAATATTATTGCTAATCAGGGACTGACCGAAAATCTGCGTTACGATCCCCAAACGCGCACACAGGAAATCTCAACTTTCCTGGATTTTTCGGTAGAGGGTGGATTTTATAATTCCATTGAAATGTGCAACGGTAACGGCGTCTGCCGTAAGAAAGATACCGGCACCATGTGCCCTTCGTATATGGTAACATCGGAAGAAAAACACACCACCCGAGGCCGGGCAAACGCACTGCGGGCGGCACTTTCCGGGCGGTTGGATTTGCAGGAATTTACCAGCGAGCAAATGCGTGAAGTGATGGATTTGTGTGTCGCCTGCAAAGGTTGCAAGGGAGAATGTCCGACCAATGTTGATATGGCAAAAATCAAATATGAATTTTTGTACCAATATCACAAGAAACACGGTACACCATTGCGCGACCGTTTGTTTGGAAACATTGAGTTACTGAGCAAGCTGGGCTGTGCCACTTCGCCGGTTTCGAATTGGCTTATGAACGCACCACCCGTAAGGTGGTTCCTACACCAGTTTGCCGGCATTGAACGTCAACGCAGCCTACCGCCTTTTGCAAGTGAAACTTTTCTTAAATGGTATGGTAAACGGGGCGCGCAAGACTTTTCATCCGAAAGACCCAAGGTCGTTTTTTTCAACGATACCTTCTTAACTTATAATTATCCACAAGTAGGTATTGCCAGCATTAGGCTGTTGGAAGCCGCTGGTTACGATGTGATTCTACCCCAAAAAAAATGCTGCGGACGCCCGTTTATTTCAAAAGGCATGCTGGAAGAAGCAAAGGCCAATGCCGAGTATAACATCGCGCAACTCTATCCTTATGTTGAAAAGGGCTATCCCATCGTTGGCTGTGAACCAAGCTGTATCCTGACTTTTCGGGAAGAATACCCTGAGTTTGTTCGGGATGAACGCAGCAAAGCCATTGCTGAGAATTCTTTTATTATGGAAGAATTTTTTACAAGGCATCATGATAAGAGACTGAACTTAAAACCAGCACAGACAGAATTTTTACTGCACGGCCATTGCCATGCGAAGGCGCTACTTGGCGTAAAACCATCCGTGGATTTTTTAAAAATGATACCGGACGCAGAAGTGACAGTTGTTGACTCCGGTTGCTGCGGCATGGCGGGTTCCTTCGGATTTGAAAAAGAACATTATAATATTTCCCTGGCAATGGGAGAGCGGAAATTATTTGAAGCAATAGAGGCAGTTGACAAAAAGGTTCAGATTGTCGCGCCCGGCGTTTCCTGCCGCCAGCAAATTGCACATGGCACCGGGGAAATTGCCAAACATCCCGTTGAAATTTTGGCAGAGCATTTGGTTTAAAAAGAATCTTGCGAAGGTTTTAAACCTTCGCAAGATTGTCCTTTAGGAGACCCAATAAATTGAAATCCGGTATATTATATATTTTCGTTTTTATCCCCTTTTTGGCGTTAGCCCAACCTGAAGTGAAAACCGTCAGTGTTTTGGCAGTTTATGCCTGCGACAGTAACGACCATTATCCTTTCCCATCCGACTCAATGCGTCAATCTTTGTATGAACGCCTGAGTGGTTTTTATAAAATTATGTCTTACGGCCAACATATTATTCGCGTTCGCGAAGCTATAAATGACGACGGTTTTTTCGTCTCAAAACATCCGGCCAGTTATTACAAAAAGAGATACGACAAGGCCAGGCATGATCACGGATTCGCAATGTTTAATGAAGAAATCCTTGAGCAAGTTAGAAGAAAGTTTGGCAATAAGGTTTTTGCTGAAACTGATATCATTATCATGTTCGGCACGGACGGTGGCCGGGACTGGTATATTAACCGTGTGAATGCTACTGGCTATGGCGCATTAGGTGTTACCTTCGGTGCTGCGCAGAAAACGTTTCATCGACGGCCAGGCAGTGGTGGTTTTACGGTCGAACTCGGTTCGGATTATGGGACTCCAGAGCCGGAAGATGACCAGTTTTTATCATTGCAGCAAATCCATTGGACGCTGGCGCATGAGTATGGTCACTGGCTGGGGCTAAGGCATCGCCCGAAAAGATTGGGGATTTATAGCCTGTTAACTCCGGAGTTATATGGTAATGCCCGTATGCCGGATTACGGCCCGCCTCCATTGGATATTTTTGAAATTATTAAACTCGGGTGGTTAAACGAAAATGATGGTATTCGCGTTAAGATCTTGAACAAACCCTTTGCAAAACGCCTCGTCGGGCTGATGGAAATTCGTAACACGAAAGGCCTGGTTTTGCTGAAAATTGATATGCCCGGAGCCAAAGAAAAAATCTACGTCAGTTACCACAATCAAAGTAATTTGTATGATGGTGTTTATCCCGGTAGAGGCCTGCTTATTTGGCGCAAAGGCCGTGTGCCATTTTTGATTCGGGCGGGTTCAACTCAATCAAATAAGAAGTCTGTGAAAATTGCCCGGCAGGATTTAACCGGTAAGTCCACAGATTTTTGGGGCAGCGTGGAGACTGATGTTTTTTCATATGATCTGACTCCAGCAAGGAGAGGGCGGCAGACTCCCATTCGACCGGAACCCTATCATATTGAAATTGACAATATTCAATTGAGCACAGAAAAAGTTCTCTTTCGACTAAGCATTGCGGCCGGAAAATGAGTGTGTGAAAGAAGCGGTTGTAAGTTTAGTTTAGAAGATATTTTGATTTAGATGGTGGGAGAAGGTTGAAATTAAAAGGCCTCCATGACAGAGGCCTTCAATGTTATATTTCGGGAGTTACTACATACCCTTTAGTACAGAGGCTAAAGCCAATACAGCGAATCCAACCGTAACGAACCAAAATGCATAGCCCGTAACAAATGGGATGGCAACAAACGTACTAATAACGCCAAGAATTCCAACTATGACCGCAATCAGCCATACGTTTTGAGTAGGTGCATTCAGTTTCATCCTAACCCTCCTAATTATAGTTAGTTGTGAGAAGTGAATTAAATGGTATGATAGCGAAATGTAACAATTAGGTAACAGAATGTCAACAAGTTTGAGCAGTTTGGCTAAAATTTCCTGCAAATACTCTGGAAAGATTGTACAGGGAAATTTAAATAAAAAGCAGCAGTTTTGACTGAATTCCCTATTTGTATAACAAAACTGATGTAGCTGAAAAGTGTTTTGGAAACCGTTTCAGTTTCAGTTGGATCAAGACGATAATGTTGCATATCCTTTAAAATCTTAAAATGGAATTTAAGATGAAAATACGCGAAATGTTTATACCTTACCTTGCTATTGGTTTAGCGCTAACCGTAATTATGTTTTTCCTTTTCGATGAAGACCGAGCCAAAGGATTTCTGGTTACCTACACAGTTGGCTATGCAGCAGCAATGGTGTTTCTGGAAGTAAGTAATTAGTCTTTACAATTTCCCCGATAGATTTCTATCTCCCAATTGCAAAAAGATGGTTCTGCCCGCGAATATATAACATGCCGTCAGAGATGGCAGGTGTTGCCATCAATAATTCTCCCGTTTCATTGCTAGATAGAAGTTGATATTCTGCGCCGCATTTTACTACAAAAATCTGGCCGTCTTCCGCAGGCAAGTAAAGCTTTTTATCCGCAACCACGGGAGAGGCGCTGAAGCCGCCGCCATGGTGCAAAATCCGCTGCCTGTAAATTTCTTTACCGGTCGCTAATTTGTAGCAATCAAAAACACCGTTGTTGTTTAGCGTGTAAAGGTAATCGCCGTAGATAACAGGCGTGGGCATGTAGGTGCCGCGTTTGAGTTTACTCCAGATTACAAATTCGTTTGAGGTCTCGCCATTTTTTAGGGTGATATCCCCGGTTGCGCCCGGCCTCAGTGCGAAAATTGGTTTTTCCGGTCTGCGGCCGTTGGTGATAATAATGATGTCATCTTTGAAGATTGGGGTTGGCGCTGTGATTTGCGAGCTGCCGCCCAATCGCCACAACTCTTTGCCGGTTTCCGGATTATAGCCATAAATGAAATTGGAAGAATTGGTAATCAACTCAGCTCTGTTTTTGCCCGGGAAAATGGTTGGTGTACCCCAGGATGGCAGTTCATCGCGATCAGTTCGCCAAATGGTTTTGCCCGATTTTATATCACAGGCGATGACGAAAGATTCTTGCTGAGTGTCGCATTGCAGGATAACCATTTCTTTGTAAATAATCGGTGAACTTGCTGAGCCCCATTCATAGTCAGGTGCGTCGTAGGCGCCAACATCCAGGCGGCCTAAATCTTTTTTCCACAAAAAATTGCCCTCGACCGTGTAGGCGTAGACACCTTGCGAACCGAAAAAGGCAACAACAATTTCGCCATTTGTGGCAGGGGTCGAATTGTTGTAAGTGGCTTTGATGTGGCGTTTATCGATGGGGGTTGCTTCCACTACGGTTTCTTCCCATAAAAGCTCACCCGTTTTTTTGTTGAAGCAATAGACCACCCATTTTTGCATTGAACTGTCATCGGAAGCTGCTCCGTCGCCGTAAAGTCCGTGTTTGAAAGAATCATCGCCCTGACTGCTGATAGCGGTGGTGATAAATAATTTTTCACCCCAAACTATGGGACTGGCATGTGACAGACCAGGCACTTTCGCTTTCCATTTGATGTTTTTGCCGGTTTCGACATTCCAAGTGTCGGGCAAGTTTTGGCCATCTGCCACTCCTGAGGCATGGTTCCCACGAAAGGAGGGCCAGTTGTTGTCTCCGGCAATTGCCGGACTGATGGTCAAAAGAACAAAGATTAAACATAGCTTTATTTGTTTCATGTTCAGGATTCCTTGCTATTGGTTAAATGGTGATTGATTATATCCGTGCTTTTCGATTTTAAAAAAGAAATGACCAAATTTCAATCTATATCGTGCGATGTAGTTGACTTTTTTTATCATTCTGCTATTTTTGAATTTGGTGATGCCAACGAATATAGCGGGATTCTTCTGAGATAAAATACTGAATTATTAACGTTGGATTTTACGCCAGTTCAGTTTAGAAAATAAATTATATTTTTATATTTGGATATTCTTTCAATGAATATTTATATCGTCCCTATGCTGATTTCGGGTATTCTATGTACCTTGCTTTCAGTCAAAATCTGGTTGTTTCGCAGACGCGAAAATATTAACCGCGTCTTCTCTTTTTTTACCCTGACTCTGGCAATTGACAGTGTTGCTTTTTTTATGTGGTCCCAGTTTGGAAGTATAGAAAGTATCGATACCTGGATGAGGCTTACTTTTACATCAGGCTTTCTCGTTCCAACAGGGTTAATATTATTCTTCATTGCCTTTACCGGGTATGACAAAAGAATCATCTCCGACAATGAACTTGTCATAAAAGGGACAGCCACAATGGCAAGATGGCTTTGAGCCTTTTAGCGTACTTGCAATGGTAGCCGAACATGCCGCATACTTCGTTCAAAATCATCTGTCGTTCGGCTCTCGTCGCGTGGCAATATCGGTCTCTGAATTGCAGTATGTATTCATCTTTGGTAAAAGTCCTGATAGATTTATGTCTCCTCCTTTTCCGGTAACATAAATTATAAGGCAACGATGTTATGTCTAAATCGCCCCGGTAACTTTTTTTATGAGGCAATCCGAACAATCTTTTTAATAAATTTTTCCTTGATTCTCTTTTCCGAAATATATATCTTCCATGCCAATTTATATTTGATATAAATTTATATTTATCAATAAGAAAAAAGCTATTTCAGTGGAAGAAAAAACAAAGTTTCTTTTCGAGGATTGGAGAACAAAACTCAACTTTCGGTTAACAAGTTTTCTGGAAGAAGATGACCCTGCCACCCTATACCAACCCATGCAATACGTCTTTGAGGGTTCGGGTAAAAGAATTCGCCCAATCTTGTTACTTCTAACCTGCAAAGCGGTTGGCGGCAATATTGAGGCTGCCTGGGATGCCGCAGTCGCAATAGAACTTTTGCATAATTTTACTCTGGTTCATGATGACATCATGGATGATGATGATACGCGACGTGGCCGGGAAACGGTTCATAAAAAATGGACCCCGAATATCGCACTTTTGGCCGGCGATGGTATTCTGGCACTTTCCTACAGAGCCCTTTTGCGTACGGATTCCGAACATCTAAAACGAATTTTAGAAATTTACACTGATGGGATTGTCGCCGTTTGTGAGGGGCAGGCGCTTGACATGGATTTTGAGTCGAGGGAACATGTTCAGCCCAAACAATACCTGGAAATGATAACAAAAAAAACAGCCTATCTATTAAATATTTCTGCTAAAATAGGGGCTATAATTGGTAATGGCTCCGATAGGCAGGTAACCGCTCTCGGAGAGTTCGCACAAAACCTTGGTGTCGCATTTCAAATTCAAGATGATTTGCTTGATATTACGGTAGATGAAGATACGCTTGGGAAAACATTTGGCAGCGATGTAAAGCAAAAAAAACGCACCTTTTTGTTGAATTACGCATTGACTCATGCTTCCACTCAATCTCAGCAAGCATTACTCAATATTTTTCAAATGTCTGAAATTGACAATGAAAGTATTTATCAGGTTAGAGATATATTTGAATCGGCCGGTGCGATAAGCGCGGCAAAAGAATCTGTTGATAACTATCTCTCGCTCGCAAATAAAAATCTTGAAAGCCTGAATGGAAATGGGGAAAACCGCCACTTAAACTATTTATTGAACTATATTTCCAACCGTAATTTTTAGACACACATGGAGTGGAATCTTTTACTTTTTTGCCTGATTGGTGGGGTAGTTTGCGTCGATACCGACACATTTTTACAATCGATGTTATCGCAACCTCTCATAGCCTGCACTTTTGTTGGGTTGTTATTTGATAATATTACTCTTGGATTAACTGTGGGGATGTTAATGCAACTGCCTTTTCTGGCTGAAATTCCTGTCGGCGGAAGAAATATGTCTTTTGGAAATTTGGGCGCTTATGTTGCAAGCGGCTTGGCCATTTTTTTCTCAGAAAAAATTAATGGAAGTCAGAATATAATTTTGATCGCCGCAATTCTATGGGGAACAGCCATCAGTTATATTACCAGCCCGTTGTTAAAATACCGTCGAAATTTTAACTTGGTATTGGTTCGTAAAGCAGATCAGGCAGTTAAAAGAGGTCGGTTAAGTGAAATTTCATTATACCAATACTGCGGGGTAATGGCGGCATTTATTTTTGGCGTGGTTTATTGCTGGATATTTTTTGAAGGGGGAGAAAGATTTATAATCTATGTGATGTACAAAATCCCGGCACAAATGGAAAACAAGCTGGTGTTAATTAAGCCTATTCTTTTGGGGGCTGGCATCGGTGCGATGATGTATGGTTTCATCAATAAAAAATCCTTTACTCTGGCAGGGATAGGTGTAGTGGCCGGAGCAGCTTTTTTTTTACTAAAGTCATATTTTTAGTATGATAGGAAAACTGGGTAGTTTAGATTTTTGGCGCGTTGTCTATCGATCATTTTTCTTTCAGAGTACCTGGAATTATGAGAGGATGATGAATCTTGGGTATTGCTTTTGTTTGCTTCCATTTGTTAAGCGGGTTGCCCTTGATGAAGAAGGAAGAAAAAAAATCGTTCTTCGGAATATGCGGTTCTTTAATTCAAATCCGTACCTATCGAGTTTTTTGGTTGGCGTCTCTTTAAATTTTGAAGAGAAAAATTTTAACTCGAAGACGGGAGTTGATTTTAAGAAACTTGAGCGATTAAAGAGAAGATTGAGTGAGTCTTTAGCCGTGATAGGGGATCAGTTGCTTTGGGCAAGAATTCTCCCCCTAACAGCTTTTATTGGTTTCACGGTCTCATTTATTTGGGGAATATTAGGTCCTGTTTTATTCTTTTTGATTTTCAATTTTGTACAAATTTATGTCCGGTTCAAAGGTGTCGTTTTGGGGTACAGGGAAGGTGAAAATGCCGTTAGAAAACTTGACTTCAAAAAGTTTAATAAAATAGCAGAATATTTATTTGGTTTTGGCGCATTTTTATCGGGATTTGTATTTGTCATGATTCCTGTTTCGCAGTCTTATAAAAACATGCCTGAGCTTATTGTTTTTGCATTAAGCGCTGTGGTTATGTTTTTCTTTTTACGATTAAAGATAACCGTGCCGGTTAGTTTGGTTGTTTTGATTTTTGCCGGAATTTTTACCGGCGCAATAATTTATTAATTTTTACAGAAAAAGTATGATTCAAGAACAAGTTAAAATAAAAAACAAATTAGGTTTACATGCGCGGCCTGCAGCGCTGTTTGTCCAAGTATCATCCAAATATAAATCAGATATATTTTTAGCAAGAGATGAGCACGAAGTGAATGGCAAAAGTATTATGGGCGTGATGATGTTGGCTGCTGAACTGGGCGCTACACTTACGCTTACAATAAAAGGTGATGATGAAAGTGAAGCTCTTACAGCTTTACTCAAATTAATTGAAGATAAGTTTTACGAGGATTGATTTTAATTTCGTGGAAATCGATAAAAATAAAATTAAGAGTCAGTATCTATTAAAGGGAGTCCCGGTGTCTCCCGGTATTGCGATTTCAAAGGCTTTTGTACTCAGAGGAGATTTAGTCGAAATTGATGAAATTGCAATTGAAGATCTAAAAATAGACACTGAAGTTCAAAAATTTAAGAAGGCCGTTACCAAGGCCAAGACCGAACTACGGCACCTTCAAGATAAAGTGCTGCATCGAGTTGGCGAAGAAAGTGCGAAGATATTTGATGTTCATAAAATGTTTTTGGAAGATAGCGTAATTATCGATGAGACGATTAACTACATCAAAGAATCTCAGAAAGGTGCGGATTATGCTTTTTACCAGGTCATGGAAAAGTATAAAAACACATTGTACCAAAGTGATGTAGAAATTTTCAGAGGACGGATCTCTGACCTGGAGGATGTAAAAAAACGTGTCATCAGGCATATTCAGGGCGATAGAACTGAGTACCTGGATAAATTTACCGGTTCAGCAATAATTGTTTCTACTGATTTAACGCCATCCGATGCTGTTAAATTAGGCAAACATAAAGCGTTTGGTTTTGCTACTGATTTAGGCGGAAGAACTTCCCATGTTGCCATCATGGCACGATCCATGGGAGTGCCTGCAGTAGTTGGTTTGCGCACTCTTTCCCGGGTGATTAAGGATGACGACCGGATAATTGTTGACGGTAATTTAGGTTATGTGCTAATTAATCCGGAAGAGGCCACTATAAAATATTACCGCGAATTACAGGAGCGGTTTTACGATATAGGAAAACAACTTGCGGGCATTAGGGATTTGCCGTGTGTTACAACAGATGGTAAAGAGATCGAGCTGTCTGCAAATTTGGAGTTTTCCGATGAAGTGGGCACAACAAAATCCTATGGGGCTAAAGGGATTGGTTTATATCGAACAGATTATATTTATCTTGCCGGAGAAGAGTTGCCTTCCGAAGAAGAACAATTCACAGAATATCAGAAAATTGCAGAAAAAATTTATCCTGAGTCTGTGATTATTCGCACGATGGATCTTGGCGGTGATAAACAACCCAAATCTTTTTTGATTCCCCCTGAAGAAAATCCGTTTTTGGGATGGCGTGCCATTCGTATTTCTTTGGCAAGACCTGAACTTTTTAAAATACAATTGCGTGCAATTCTAAGAGCAAGTAGTAAAGGCAACGTTAAACTTTTGTACCCTATGATTTCCAGTCTGGAAGAAGTGCGTGAGTGCAACATAGCTTTGGAAAATGCTAAGTCTGAACTCCGCAAGGAAGGAATTTCATTCGATGAAAATTTGGATGCAGGTGTAATGATTGAAGTGCCTTCTGCAGCAGTTATGGCATACGAAATTGCGAAAGAGGTTGACTTCCTCAGTATTGGTACCAACGACCTCGTTCAATATATGCTTGCTGTAGATCGCGGCAATGAACGAATTTCTTACCTTTATAAACATCTGAATCCGGCAGTTTTAAGAATTATAAAACAAGTTATTCAGCATGGTCACAACGCCGGAGTTTGGGTTGGAATGTGCGGCGAAATGGCAAGCGACCCATTCTCGACTTTAATTCTTTTAGGATTGGATCTTGATGAATTTAGTGTACCACCGAACTCAGTCCCGGAAATAAAGGAAATTATTCGTTCCACGGATTACCATGAAGCTGTCAGGATTGCAGATAAAGCGATGGAGTTTGAAAAAGCTTCGGATGTGGAGCGTTTTATGCTGAAAGTCATGCGACAAAAGTTTAAAGAGTTGAATTTTTAATCATTGAAAGTATTAAGTTCTAGATAAATTCCCTCAACGAAGTTAATTCATCTTCACTTGTTTAGACTTGCGGGTAAATATTCCGATATTTATTTTTTGATTTATCTTGTGATAATTAATTTTTGACACTAAATGAAGGAGAAATATTTTATGTCATCAATGCTTTTTACATCTGAGTCTGTAACAGAAGGACATCCGGATAAAGTTGCGGATCAGATTTCTGATGCAGTCTTAGATGCAATATTTACAGACGACCCTAATGGAAGGGTTGCTTGTGAAACCTATGTAACTACCGGATTAGCACTGGTTGGTGGTGAAATTACAACCAAAACTTACGTGGATGTTCCAACATTAGTAAGAGGCGTAATTAAGGAAATCGGCTACACCGACGCAAGTTTTGGCTTTGACTATTTGACATGCGCTGTGTTAAACACTATTCAAACGCAATCACCGGATATTGCCATGGGCGTAGATACCGCCGGCGCGGGTGACCAGGGTATGATGTTTGGTTATGCCACCAAAGAAACCCCTGAATTAATGCCGCTTCCCATCATGTTAGCACACAAGCTAACTTATCGCCTGGCGCAGGTGAGAAAGGCTGGTACGCTGCCTTACGTTCGTCCGGATGGCAAGTCGCAAGTAAGCGTTCGTTATGAAGATGGAAAACCTGTTAGAGTTGATACCGTTGTTATTTCAACACAACACGATCCGGATGTAACTCAGGAAACCATCAAAGACGATATAATTGAAAAGGTAATCAAACCCATTATTCCGGCTGAATATATGCATGATGACATTATTTATCACATCAATCCTACAGGACGATTTGTAGTTGGCGGCCCTCACGGAGATACCGGTTTAACCGGCCGCAAAATCATCGTTGATACTTATGGTGGTGTTGGCCGTCATGGTGGTGGTGCTTTTTCGGGAAAAGATCCCACGAAAGTTGACCGTTCAGCAACATATGCTGCCCGTTATGTCGCTAAAAATATCATCGCTGCTGATTTAGCGGAAAAATGCGAAGTTCAATTGGCCTATGCAATTGGTGTTGCAGAACCTGTTTCTATCCGCGCTGAAACTTTTGGAACGGGTAAAATGGCAGATAGCGAAATTGCAAATCTGGTTGCGAAAAACTTTGATTTAACGCCAAATGGTATCATGGAAATGTTAGATCTCCGGCGCCCGATTTATAAGAAGACGGCTGCGTATGGTCACTTCGGTCGCACAGAAGACACCTTTTCCTGGGAGAAAACCGATAAAGCCGGCGCCCTTTCAAAAGGATAGTTTGGAAGTTTACATTGAACTATGATGTAAAAGATATCAACCTTGCCAGTGCAGGCAGGAAAAGGATTGAGTGGGCTGATAACGATATGCCTGTTCTCAAGCTGGTACGAGAGAAATTTGAGAAAGAAAAACCTCTCGCGGGCAAAAAAATGTCAGCCTGTCTGCATATGACTTCTGAAACTGCTAACTTGGCCAGAACATTAAAAGCGGGTGGTGCCGATTTAGTTATGTGCGCGTCTAATCCTTTGTCAACCCAGGACGATGTAACAGCCTCCCTTGTCAAAGATTATGGAATTCCTGTTTACGCCATTAAAGGCGAAGACAATGAAACATACTACAAGCATATGAAATCCGCTATTGAGCATGCTCCGGTGGTTACAATGGATGATGGCGCTGATTTGATCTCTATGATTCTTTCTGATTACCCTGACATCAGCAAAAATATTTTGGGCAGTATGGAAGAGACCACCACAGGCGTGATTCGTTTACGCGCTATGGAGCGTGACGGCGTGCTTAAGTTCCCGGTTATTGCAGTAAATGACGCCGTGACAAAGAATTTGTTTGATAATCGTTACGGAACCGGCCAATCTACCCTCGATGCTATTATCCGTGCTACCGATATTTTAGTAGCCGGCAAAAATGTTGTGGTAGTTGGTTATGGTTGGTGTGGTAAGGGTGTTGCGATGCGTGCCAAAGGTATGGGGGCAAACGTAACTGTCATTGAAGTTCTGCCTGTTAAAGCTCTGGAAGCAGTTATGGATGGCTTCAGAGTAATGACTATAGCCGAAGCAGCTAAAATCGGCGATCTGTTTATTACCGTAACCGGAGATATTCACGTTATTCGCAAAGAGCATTTTGCTGCCATGAAAGACGGTGCCATTGTTGCTAACTCCGGCCATTTCAATGTTGAGCTGGATATTGATGGTTTGACTGATCTAGCTAAGGAAGTTCGTAAAGACGTACGTAATTTCGTTGACCAGTATGTTCTTGAAAATGATCGCCGAATTAATTTGTTGGCAGAAGGCCGCCTTGTCAACCTTGCGGCGGCAGAAGGACATCCGGCATCTGTGATGGATATGAGTTTTGCAACGCAGGCTCTGGCAACGGATGTCTGTATAAAAAAGGCAGGAAAACTTGATGCTCGCGTGCATAATGTGCCGCAAGAAATTGAAGACTGGGTAGCAAGTCTTAAGCTCCAGTCGATGGGTATTACCATCGATGAGTTGACTGCCGAGCAAAGAAAGTATCTCGAGTCATGGGATATGGGCACTTAATTTTGTAAACACGAAACTATTTTTAATAACCCCGGTCGAATTTTCACCGGGGTTTTTTATTGGTACCACCCTCTATATAGCTTTAATATCACTAATCATCCATCAAACAATTCAGATGTAGAATATCTTTCATTCCAGTGCGCAATAATTTTCCCGATTATCAGTATCTGTTTAGTTCATGTTATATCCTTTTCATAATTTCACGGCAATTAATTAAATGTAACAAACTCTCTAAAGTAACCTCAAAGTATACCGAAAAGTTAAAAGTAGTTCGAGTATTATTTTAACATGAGGTTATTGGCGTGAATTCTCTACAAAGTTTTTGTCAAAAGTTAAGATTAGCTGGCAGCTTTTTAACCAGATGGAATTTCATATGGGTATCATTCTTCCTGATTGTATTTACAATGACCGGATTTAATTGTTCATTTCAAAAACCCAGCGCACCATCGTGGGATGTTGATGTAACAATTCCTCTGGTAAGTAAAGTTTATACTATGGAAGAAATTGCAGACGATCAAGAATCGATTAATGCAGATAGTACGACAGGGCTTCTGAGTTTTGAGGAAACATCAGAACTGGATGAATACCGCGTCGGCGACCAACTGGATATGGATAACATTGAGGACAGCTTTACATTAGAGCTTGGCTCTTTTGATATTGATTCTCCAGGATCTGAGTTTACAAGTGTTCAGCTAAATGAAATATATAGTGAGGCAACCCTATTAAATGGACAAACCGCAATTGTTCCGGGTTTTGTTTTTGAAACAGATAAAAAGGATTTGGATGCATTTGAAGACTTTGCCTACGTAGTTATAGAAACGGGTCAAATTGATATTATTATAAACAATGATTTAGTTATCCCTCTAGGAAGCCCAATTACTATCAATATTTGGGATACCGGAGCAGATACCCTAATTATGTCTGAGACCAGCACCACTCAAATTGCACCAGGGTCCTCTGACATAATAACCATGTCATTGGATGGCAGAAGGTTGCCAAACCAGCTATCCATTGTTATGCAAGCTTCATCTCCCGGCAGCGGCGGCGTTCCGGTCTTGATTGATGCCAGCAGCCGGTTTGAAATGGGTGGTGAAATCAGCACTTTAAAAGTGCTGGAAGCTATGGCAAAAATTCCTGCACAAACTGTGTCCAGCGAAGACAATATGTCTATAACTGACTCCCTCGTTGTAACCGATGCCGCAGTTGAAAGTGGTTCAATCGCATTAGATCTTGGTGGTAGTTTACCACTGGATGCCTGGATAATTTATCGTCTGCCCGATTTCGTCACGCTCCAGGGAGAGTCTCTTGTCGATTCATTTTTTGTAGAGAGAAAGACGGATTTTGTTAATAATATCAATTTAGCAAACCTTTCCTTGCGTCCCGAGCCTGCTGATTTTAGCCAGCAAAAAATTAGATTTAATTGGACTGTCCGGACAATGGATACCGGATTAGATATGGTGCTGGTTCGCAGTAACGATGTGATGGGCGCCGACTTTTCACTTACTAATCTGAAGTTTGAATCCATAACCGGAAGAATTGGTGCGCAGGATATTGATCTGGAGCAGGAGGATATTGAGTTTGATATCCCCGCTGATCTCGATAGTATTTTCTTCGAAACGGCTCAATTGGAATTGGAAATTGATAACGGGATTAATTTTCCGGCCAGAATTTCGATGAATATCGAAGGCGAAAATGAAGCGGGCAGCATTTCATTACTTTCAATTGATGAAACAATTCTTCCGGCTGATCAACCTGGCACAGCCAAGAAAACTGTTATTGTTTTGAATCAAAACAATAGTAATATCAAAGACTTTATTAGCATTCTACCAAATTTGATCAAAATTGAAGGGAACGTTAAACTCGGCGATCCTAATTGGGTTGGTACAATATCAAAGGAAGATTTTGTCGATGGTCAGGTGAAAATTAGCGCGCCGTTCTCGTTAAGATTGCCTTCCCAGGAAATCGAGGGTAAGGCTCTTGAAATGGATATTGATGAAGATGTTAAAAAAGATATACTCGATAACTTAACAAGCGGCAGCTTTAACGGTGAGTTAGAAAATCACCTGCCTTTAGGAGCGTCAGTTGAGATTTTATTTGGTTCGGATTCCTCATCGACTTTTACTAACCCGCTTTTGGCAATCGGACCTTTACGTGCAGATGAAGCTGCGACTGATAGCGATGGTTATGTGCCCGAGTCCGAGATGACAAATATTTCGTTCTCCTTAACTGAAGAGCAAATGAAGGTTTTTACAAGCGACAGTTTATACCAGGCTGTTCGGGTTTTAATTGATGGTACGAATGGAAAATTCGTAAAAGTCAGAAATACGGATTATATCAACATAAAAGCTTATACAAGAATTAAAGTGAAAGTGAACCAGGATTAACGAGGAGTGAACCCGATGAAACGCGATTGTAAAAAAAGTATTTATGTACTGACTTTGTTACTCACTCTGGGGTTTCTCTCTGAAACTCATGCACAGCGTGGCGTATCAAACGCTAGAAGTGTTGCTATGGGAGGCGCTTATACAGCACTTGCGCGCGGCGTTGAATCCGCGACCTGGAACCCTGCAAACCTGGGATTGAAAGCGCATAAAGTATATCGCTTAAACCTTTTCTCTTTTGGTTTGGGAATCCGCAATAACAGCTTTTCCAAAAAGCAATATGAACTCTATAACGGCTCTTATCTTACTGAGCAGGATAAGATTGATATCCTCAATACAATCCCCGATAACGGACTGGCATTTGATATAAACTCTGAAGTCCAGGCATTTGGGCTGAGTTTTGGTTCTTTTGCTTTTACTTCCTCAGGATATGCAGTATCTAATTTTTCACTATCAAAAGATATTGCTGATATTTTGTTAAATGGCAATGATTTCAATCGTACTTATGATGTAGGAAATTCGGCAGGTGAAGGCTACGGCATTTCAAGTTTCGCTTTATCCAAAGCATTTTCTTTTCCTTTAAAAGCATTCGATCAATTTGCAGTAGGTTTTTCAGCTAAATATTTAATGGGATTTGCCTACGGTAATGTTAATGAAGCAACATCAACCTTTACCACAGATATTGATGGCGTCCATGGTACAGGCCGCCTGGTTCTTGACCGCTCATTTGGCGGCAGTGGTTTTGGTTTGGATTTAGGAGCAGCCGCCAAGTTGAATAAAGATTTGACAGCGAGCTTTGGTATTTCAAATGTGTTTGGTAAAATAAACTGGAGCAACGAAACTGAGCGTACGACTTACACTTTTAGTGCAGACTCGGTTTCAGTTCAAAGAATCGCTGATACTGATTTGGATTCAGTTGTTGTTGATGAGGAAGAAACAGTTGACATCGATGGATTTTCAACAAATTTGCCAAGACAGATGCGGTTGGGGCTGTCTCACTCCAGCAAGAAAATTACTCTTGCTTTTGACTATACGCAAGGCCTGAGTGCAGGCCCGGGAGTTTCAACCAAGCCGAGATTGGCTTTTGGCTCGGAACTTAAATACCTGAGCTTTTTGCCATTGCGCGCAGGGATTGCCTTTGGTGGAAATAATGGAGTTTCTACGGGTGCAGGGTTTGGCCTCGACTTAGGGCTGTTTTCCTGGAATTTCGCAGTCGCCAGCAGAGACGGCGCTTTTTCAGGTAAAGGCGTACATTTCGCCTTTGATTGGATGTTTAGATTCTAAATTTTAAAATTTCTAAGTGAGCTAAAGTGCCTAAAATTCTCAAACTAATTTTAGGCACTTTATAATTTTAGCTCAATTTAGGCATTCCTACTTTTGAACCATCGTCAAGGTTAAAAGACCAAGCAGAAAAAAGATTATGTTGGTTGTCCAGGATGATAGTAAAGGGGTGAGGATACCCACCTGACCGAGTGTTTGAATAAATTGGTTAATTCCGTAGTACAGCAGGTATATCCCAACGCTGATTACCAATCCGAAAATTGCGCCACTTCGCTTTTTGTGTGAAGCCAAAGGGGCGGCAAATAAGACCAGAATAAAACTCGCAAACGGTGTGGACAATTTAAAATTTAAGTCCACTTGCCATTTTTGTGGGTCGCCACCATTTTCAATGACGCCGGCAATAAAGTTTTTAAGCTCGGAATAAGAAAGGTTCTCCGGTTCGAATTTTTCTTCAACCAGTTGGCCGGGTTGGAATTGTACCGTTGAGTCAGTAATACTTTCGAAAGGTATTGCTACTTCGTTGCTGTCTGTAAATGAGCGTGTGTAACCATTTTCTAAAACCCATAAACTGTCCTGCCAAACCATTTTTTCCGCATCCATGCGTTCAATAATCCGGTTATTTGTATAGGATTGAATAGTTACTTTGTGGGCTGTTTTTGTGCGTGTATCATATCGGCCAATAAAAATATACCGGCTTAACTGATCCCGTAAAAATAAATTGGAGTAGCTAATTTTTCCAACTTTTCGAAACGGATCCAGATATTGATCTTCTATTTCTACTTTTTTTTGATTTGCCTTGGGCGTTATGCGTTCACCAAAAAATAAAGCAAAAAAACTTATGAAAATTGAAAAAATGAAAACCGGGAGCAATATTCTGTTTAAAGAAATACCCGTTGATTTAATTGAAATGAGTTCGTTGGTTTTAGCCAAATGGCCAATACTGAACATACTGGCAAGCATCATGGCAATTGGGAGTACCAGAATAACCACAAAAGGTATGTACATTACATAATATTTTGCAATAACGGGCGTCGGTACTTCTTTATCGATAAATTTGCCGATATTGCCGACCATGTCCACAAAAATAACCACGAACACAAAACCGAGAATAGCAAACAGCAGTACAAAGATAAAGCGGCTTAAAATATACTTATCGAGAATTTTCATATTAAAAAAAGTTGGTTTCTCGCACAGTTCTTGTCACCAGATAAACGCCGAAAGCGCCAATAAATATGTTTGCTCCCCACATCGCCCAAAATGGAGAAATGATTTCGCGGTCGGCGAGTTTTTCACCGCCAACAAGAAATGCCCAGTAAATTATAAAGAAACCAATGCTGAGCGCAGCGCCGACAGCCCATCCTTGTTTTTTTACCAGCACGCCGAGTGGCGCACCGATGAGAATAAACACGACACATGCGGCCGGAATAGAGTATTTTTTATGTACTTCTACAATAAATTTTTTGTTAATTTTTTTGTAATGTTGAATTGAATTTACTTCCGATTGAATTTGGCGTTTGAGTCGCTCGTGTTCCTGAATGACTGTTTTCAGTTTTTGAGTGTGTTGGGGTTTACTGAATTTGTCTATTTGCTTTTGCATCATCTTCCGAATCTTTTCTTTTTTTTCAACGATTTTCTCAATATTTTTATTCACCGTTTCCATTAACGCCTGGGCGCTTTTTTCACGATCACCGCGGCTGCCTCTTGCCCGTCGGCGCAGCAGGGATTCTATCATTGAAATTTTTATAACATGCTTTTCAAATTGTATCCGTTTAAACGACTCAGGATTTGAGACATCAATCTCATGCAATTGACCATCAAAAAGAGCAATGTGTAATAACCCGGAATCATCCAGGAATAATTCACCTTTTTCTGCGGTAATATTTTTAGTGACTTTAGGTTCACTATCATCATCAATTAAGACCTTTTTAACATAGGAAATTGAGTTCAGCTCAGCAATTTCCTGAACTAAAATACTTATGTTCGGAATGTCCGAATACAACACGCCGGATTCCAGATTGAGCATGGGTTTTTTCCGGGCAATGTCCAGGGCGAGCAACCGCGCACGATGGTTGAAGTTTGGCAAAACATTATTGTTAAACCAGACCAGTCCTATGGCCAAGGCTCCCGATACCAGCAATACTGAAGTGAAAATTTTGCTGAGACTTATGCCGCTTGCACGCATGGCTGTAATTTCATTTTCCGAGGACAGGCGACCGAAAGCCATAATCGTTCCAACTAAAACGGCCATGGGCACGGAAAGGGCCAGCATCCAGGCGGTATTTAAAAATAGAAATTCGATTATGACGGGGAAAGAAATACCTTTACTCAAGAATTTACTGAGCTGCTGTATTACCAAGTTCAAAATAAAAACAGAGTTGATAATAGAGAGTGCAAAAAAGAACGGTCCTATATGCTCTTTAATAAAATATCGGGGGAGTATTTTTATCATTGTAATTTGTCGAATTCAGCGGTTTGGCCGTGTAATTTAAAAATGTAATATGGTATAGAATATTTTTCAAAAACCGAATAATCAAAAATAGGGAATACAATTTTTTTTATCAAGTTAATTAAGTTATAATTGGGAACCAGCTTTGCTTGAATGCGTTCCACTTAAGTAAGATTTTTGCTTGCAATTATAGAATTGTTTCTTTATTTTCGCGTACCTTAAAATAACAAGTCTTTATTGCTGTGTCTCTTATTTTTTCCGGGAGGTTTTTATAGAGTAGTTTTGTTACGAGTTTTATTGAAAAAAATGGAAAACAGTTTCGTTTAGTCAGTCTGAAGTTGATCCCCGTAATAATTTAGAATCTACTCAGGAAATGAAAGCAGTACTCAGAAAAAGTATCAAAATATCCATCATACTTTTAGGTCTTTTTATCCCACTTAGTTCCGCCTATTCTCAAAGCAGCGGAAACTCGCTTGGCCTTAAGGTTTCATCATCGTACAATAATAATCTTGGGTTATTCGCGCGTAAGCGTCAACCTGTGTTTGCTGTGGATGGTTATGTCCCGGGGGACATGTCTTATTACTTCGACCATATTAAGTGGGAGATTGAACTGGAGTCGACAGAAGAGCCGGTAACCATTCGCCAGACGCTTTTCGATGATGTTGTCCTAAGATCGCCAATTTCCCTGCCCTTTCACGAGTTTGTTCTTTTAGTGCAGAACCAGGTTAGTGTGAACTACTGGCAGGAATACACTCTGGAAAATTTCATTGAAAATGAACTCGGCCAAAGAGACGGTGGTGGTATCAATCTTGAAATTCCCGTAAAAATTAAAAATAAAACATTCCAAAAAATATTTGGCAGCGGCACAGTAGGATTGGTGGTAACCGGTGATATTCGCATCCAGGCAGGGATACGCCGTGAAGACAGAAGTGAGGTTCGAACCGCCCTGACCCAGGGTGCGAACACCAATTTCAAAATGCAGCAAACGCAACGGTTTTCAGTAACCGGTAAAATTGGTGATAAAGTAAAAGTAAATGTGGATCAAGATAGTGAGCGCGCATTTGATTTCGATAACAATGTCCGCCTGGTTTATGAAGGTTACGACGATGAAATTGTTAAAAAATTCGAGGCCGGTAATATTGCCTTATCGTTGCCTGGAACTCAATATGTGACATTTAGCGGGAAAAATTCCGGCTTGTTTGGTTTAAAAACCGAAATGGAATTAGGAAACTTAAATCTTATTGCAATTGCCAGCCAGGAAAAAGGCGAAAGTCAAAAGTTAAGTCTTACCGGTGGCTCATCCGCTGGTAAAAAGAAGATACTGGATTATAATTATTTAAAAGATACTTACTTTTTCCTGGATATGTTTTACAGAGAGCAATACCGCCAATTTACCGAACAAGGCGATCATGTTGCCAACCGGGATTCTTCAGTCATTCCGGACTCTTTGATACTTTATAAGGCTGCAGCGGCAAATGAACAGAAGTTTCCTGACAAGGTAATACAGGGACGAGCAACTGTTAGTGGTAGGTTTGCTGACACAGACACCTTTGCTGTTTTTCCAGGTTCTGCCGCTGGAGGTGCTTTTGTTACCATGGAAAGAACGGAATATACTTTGCAGGAAGATGAAGGTTGGATTCGGCTGAACTCACCTTTGGCGGAAGGTGAAATTTTAGCCGTTGCTTATAAAACCGCAGGTGGTGTGCAATATGGCGATATTAATTTTGTCCGCGATATAACCAGTACGCAAATTATCAATTTAAAGCTGATTCGTGACCAGAATCCGCTGCCAACTCATGAAGTTTGGGATCTATCATGGAAGCATGTCTATTCTTTGGGAAGCCGTAACATCGATCAAGACGGTTTTGAAGTTCAAATGTTTTTTAGCGGCCCTTCCAGTCTTGGCGAAGAAATAGATCCTGAAACCGGATTGCCATGGCTGCAAGTCTTCGGATTGGATACCAAGGATCAAAATGGTAGCCCTACTCCAGATGGTAAGATTGATATCGATTTAAATACGCTCAGCCTGCCGCAGGGTGAACTGCATTTTAGGGATTTGCAACCGTTTGATCCGATAGGATACTTTTTGGGTGCTGCTCTGGTAGAAACAGATCTGACTGATGATTCTGTTGTTCCGGCTATTTATAAAGAAACCGATCAAAGTATTATTCGCCGCAATAGCAATTTTTACCTTGAAGTTGCAACACAGAGCCGTGGCACCGAATACAATCTTGGTTTCAATGTGATCGAAGAATCTGAGGTGGTTATTCTCAACGGCCAAACAATGCAGCGCGGGCGCGATTACACAATTGATTATTTTGCAGGCCAACTTGTCATGCTGAACGCGGCAGCAAGCAGCCCCAGCGCCCAGCTTGATATAACTTATGAAAGAAATCAACTCTTCCAGCTTGAAAAAAAGACCATTCTCGGTATGCGCGCGGAGTATGATTTAGGGCAAAATTCATTTATTGGCGGCACACTTCTTTATTTGAATGAAAGTACCCTGGATAATAAAGTGCGCGTTGGTCGAGGCCCGATGCGGAACGTGGTTTGGGATTTTAACACGCGGTTGAAATTTAAACCAAATTTCATAGGCAAGGCATTTGACTTTATGCCGATGATTCGGGCTAAAGGTGAAACGGACATGACCTTCGAGGGTGAAATTGCGCAGGTTTTACCGACGCCCAATACCTTAAACAGCCCCAAAACCGGAGATGATAAAGGTGTGGCCTACATCGATGATTTTGAGGCTGCCAAAAAAACTATCAATCTTGGCGTTATCCGTAGAAACTGGAGTCTGGCTTCCCAGCCGGCGGATGGACTGCATAATTATGCAAATAAGTTGAACAATTTTATTTGGTATAATCCATTTAGGCAAGTCGCTATTCAGGATATTTTCCCTGACCGTGAATTAAATGCCAATGTACCGCAGTTGCAACATGTTTTGACGATGGAATTTTTTGACCCTGAGGAACCCGAAGCGGATACAACGAGATGGGCTGGTGTAATGCGTGCTCTTTCTCCCGGTTTTTTCGACCAGTCGCAAACCAAGTTTGTGGAAGTTATGGTGCAGGGTGATGTGGGTAGAGTCCATCTTGAATTCGGAACAATTTCAGAGGATATCATTCCAAACACCGTGCTGGATACTGAGGATAAAAAACAAGGCGGCATACGAAATGGCGTTCTGGATCCTGGTGAGGACTTGGGATTAGATTTAGAAACAAGAGCAGACCCACCCACAATGAACTTCCCACGAAAAATTGTCGGTCAGGATAGTTCCCGGGCGGCGGTAGAATTTGATTTCTGGGATGTAAACAGGGATGGATTTAAGAATTTTGATGAACCGTGGAGTTATGATAATTGGTTTTATAATTCCACCGAACAGTTTATTTTTGCAAATGGTGATGGTGCAATTCCGGGCATAAGCAGTGTTGTTGGAACAGAAGGTAACCAAAATGATGAAGGCGGCCGCGTTCCGGATACTGAGGACATTAATGGCAATAGCATTTTGGATGCAGCCAATCAGTATTTTTCATTTTCATTTTCGCTTTCCGATAGTAGTCCGGATACTTCCTTGATTGTTGGCGGTAATCCTGATAATCCGGCGAGCCGTGGCGGTCCCTGGAAACTTTACAGGATTCCGTTCAGTGTGGGCGATGCAGATTTTTTGGTAGGTTCACCAACTACATCACAAATTCAAAATGTACGAATTTGGGTAGATTCTTTGGAGTACACCATTAACAGGTATTCTATTTTTCCCAATATTGCCCGCGTTAGTATTGCTGATATAAACCTGGTTGGCAGCGAATGGAAAGAAAAAGGCACCACACAAAATGAGTATAATTTTGATATTGGATTAACGCCTCCGGATCAACTCGGTGATGTTTTTGCGGTAACTCAGATTAATAATCACGAAAACCCGGCTTATGGTGAAGCCATCGTTGAAATAAAGGTTTCAGGTGAAGAAGACAAGGTCACCGGCATCAGGGCCCGAGAACAATCTTTAGTGCTTAAAACAAATAATCTTTTAGGAAATGATGCAGGTGTTGCACAAAAAAGTTTATTTCAAAACGAAAGCTACATTCATTACGATCGCATTAAAATGTTTGTGTATGGAATCGATAATACCGGCATGCATTTTCCGGTTGCAGGAGATTCAAGTTACCTCGAGTACTTTATGCGTTTTGGCGCCAATGATAACAATTACTATGAATACAGGTCAACGGTGCATCAGGGCTGGGATCTGGCGCAAGGGCGTAACGGAATGGATGTGGAGTTATTGACTTTTACAACCATCGATCGCAGTGATACAACTCAGGTGGACAGTGTTGAAATCGGTGGTACTTATTATGACAAAGCCAACGATGTTTATGTGAAACGAATATCCAATACGGCCAGAGTTGTGGTAAAAGGTAATCCGTCGTTTACAAACGTTCGTGTCCTTACGATGGGTCTGAAAAATATTCACCCCGACGGCGTACCGTTTACAGGTGAGGTTTGGTTTAACGAGCTGAGACTTGCCGACGTTGACCAGGACAAAGGTATGGCAATGCGTGCCAAGGCCTCTATGCGAATAGGTGACTTTGCCAACATAAATGTTAATATTGAAAAAAAGGACGCCGATTTCCGCAACGTTGCCACGCAATTTGGTACGGGAAACAACAGTCTAAGCCGCAGTTTTAATGCAAGTGTGAATGTGGATAAAATGCTGCCGCAGTTCCTGGGTATTGCAGTCCCGGTTAGTTTAACCTATCGTGAAAATAGCAGTCACCCGAAATATTTCCCCGGAAGGGATCGGAAAGTTACCAATGCCGATTTGAATGATTCAGAAACCCTCAGCTTAATCGAAACTACATCAGAGCAAACCGGATTTAATGCCTCTTTCAAAAGAAGTGCGAAATCCAAAAATTTCCTGGTAAAGAATACTGTCGATAATTTGTCTTTGAATATCGGCCGTTCCGAAACAAAGTCGACCAATCCAACTCTGGCCGAATCCAAGAATACTTCCTGGACGGGAAGCATCGATTATAAGCTAACTTTTGGCCGCAATAACTATGTCTCTTTTCTGAGCTGGCTGCCGGATTTACCGCTTATTCGTAGAGCCAAGGATACCAAGCTATACTACACACCGCAAAACATAACATTAAGAATGAATGGTACTAAAGTTAATACCTTAAGACAAAATAGAATTCAGAATTCAAACCAACTCGCAGATGCAACTGTAACTGAGAATTTTACCGTTGACCGCAGCGCCCGGGCTAGCATGAAAATATTTGAAAGCTTATCTGTGGATATAAACCGGTCATACAAATCTCAGATGAATGGTGCTACATTTAACGATTTTTTGAATTTCAAGTTCAACGATATTAATCAATCGCAATCATTTAAAACCACCTATTCCCCGAAGGTGTTTGACTGGTTGAGAAACGATTTTACATATTCTTCAAATTTTCAGTATGCTAATAGCCTGCAAAACCAGGAGACAGGGAGAAGTGCCAGGAACAGCGCCAACAAAAGCGCTAACTTTACCCTGCAATGGAAACAGTTGTCATCATCTTTGTTTGGTGGTGGAGGTAACAAGAGGAAAACTTCCAGGAGAAATGCACCTCCTCCTAAAAGGTCGGGGGACATTCAGGACAAAAATCAATTGAGTATTTTCCAGCAAAAGGAAGCCGGGGGAGTTTCCTTCAACCCGCTAAAAATAGTAGGCAGCTTTTTCTCTGCTTTTAAAGATCTGCAAGTGAATTATAGCGAACAGGATAATCATAACCAGGCTGGTATTGCAGAACTTAAGGCCAAACCAACCTGGAGATATCAGTTTGGTCTATCCGATACCACCGGACTGGCTTCAGTCGCGAATTTAAGCGGCACACCCATAACGAGAAACCACACAGAGACAGTTTCCATTAATTCAGGTTTTGCATTTGGAAGATTGTTGGATATTGGCCTCAGGTTTCAAGATAATAGTACACTGAACGACAGCAAGCAAATTAGCGGAACGTCATCGAAAAGTTGGTTGTCTGAAAGTGATTTTGATATGCCTTTCCCCGAGTGGACGGTTCGGCTATCCGGGTTAAATAAGCTGCCACTCTTCAATAAGGTCTTTAAAACAGTAACATTCAGTCATGGTTTTTCAGGGCAAAAAACGGAGAGTTGGAGTGGCAACGAAAGCAATATAACGAATGCAAGTATTTCCAGTAATTTCAGACCTTTGGGCAAGCTGGACTTATCTTTTAAAAATGGGTTTACCGGAAATATTCAGTTTAACCGATCTCGAACTTTGACGCAGACATTTTCTTTTTCTAATGGACAAACCATCCCGCTTGGCGCTAACCGCAACACAAATAACGATTTCACGCTAACGGCGAACTATTCAAAGCGGTCGGGCTTTACATTACCTTTTTGGCCGTTTAATAAAGGTGGTTTGAAGAATTCTGTAGACCTTTCCCTTTCTTTTACCGCAAGTACAGTTACTGCGGAAAATACCCAGAGCGGTGATTTCGTCGTATCCAATGAAACCAAGCGCTGGTCGTTTCAACCAAGAATGACCTACTCCTTCAGTACCACGGTGCGCGGTGGTGCATTTATTGAAATTGGGAAAACCGACAGCAAGAAAATCGGTTCAACCAGTATTCAGGAATTTGGTATTGATGTGAATATCGCCATTCGTGGAAACTGATTTCTCGCCTGAGTAATTTCAAATCAAGAAAAAATGAGAGTTTATTTACAAAGTTGTTTAGCAATAAATCCGTTTAAAGTTTATCCCTTTTTAGATTTTAAATTGCTGTGCGGTCTTATTGTTTTTTGTTTTTTAGTATCTTGTGATGGCGGCAAACAAGTTCCTGTTTTTGATGGAAATAGTGCTTATGAATATCTCAAAAAACAATGCGAGTTTGGGGCGAGAATACCCGGAAGCAGCGCACATGAACAATGCCAAAAATTTCTAGCTGATGAATTAAAAAAATACGGCGGCCTGACCTTTTTGCAAGGTTTTAAGGAAGTTCTTCCCCGTGGCGAACAACCGGTTGAGCTGACAAATATCGTCGGTAGTTTTTACCCTGAAAAAACCAACAGGGTGTTGTTGTGTGCCCATTGGGACTCGCGGCCCTGGGCGGATCAGGATTCGCTTGCAGCCAATCATGAGTCTCACGTTATGGGAGCCAACGACGGCGCCTCCGGCGTGGCAGTTTTGCTTGAAGTCGCGCGTCACTTGCAACAATTCGAACCGGCATATGGCATCGATATTGTTTTTTTCGATGCTGAGGACTCCGGGATAAACGGAAAGAATGAAACCTATGCAATAGGTTCAAGCTATTTTGCCGAAAATAAAGATAGTGGGTATCTTCCGCAATTTGGCATTTTGCTGGACATGGTGGGGGATAAGGATTTGCAGATTTATCAGGAAATCAATTCTTTAAAATATGCACCACAAATTGTTAAAAAAGTATGGGGTCGTGCGAACGATTTGGGTTTGTCGGCTTTTCATGCAGAGCCGCGCTTTGAAGTCACCGATGATCATGTACCTCTTAATAATGCCGGCATTCCGTGTATTGATCTTATCGATTTTGATTACCGATATTGGCACACAACACAGGATACACCGGACAAATGCAGCGCGGAAAGTTTGCAGCAGGTAGGACAGTTAATTTTGAGTATAATTTATGACAAATAATACAACAACGAAAAAGTGGTATGAAGTTAGAATTCCTATAACGGAAGCTTCGGAAGAAGCCATCCTTAATTTTTTATTTGAGTTGGGTAGCGAGGGCTGTCAGCAGGTAAACGGGGAAGTGGTTGCTTATTTTTCTGGAGTCGAAAAAGAAATTATTGCGGAGCAGACCAATAGCTACCTCAAAGAATTAAAGGAGCTTGGTGTTTTGAGTGAGCCGGCCACTTGTAAAATCAATGATGTTATGGAGCTGGATTGGAATGCTGAGTGGAAAAAACACTTTAAACCAATTGTTGTTTCTAAACAATTTATGGTGAAACCGACCTGGGAGAAATTGGAATTCCCCGTAAATAAATTTGTAATTGAAATTGATCCCAAACAGGCATTTGGCACCGGCAGCCATGAAACGACGCAACTGATTTTACAATTACTCGAAGATAATTTTGTCTCCGGCAGTCGGGTGTTAGATGTTGGCACTGGCACCGGTATTCTGGCAATTGCCGCAACCAAGCTGGGCGCAGAAGAAGTTGTAGCCTTCGACAATGACCCGGTGGCGATTGAAGCGGCTGAGGAAAATGTGAGCCGTAACCTCGGTGTCACCAATTTAAGATTGCAGGTCGCCGACCCGGATACCATTGGACTGCGACGAACCGGTTTTGACGTCGTGCTGGCAAACATCACGAAAAATATTATTTTCAAATATTTCGAAAAGTTCAACAACTTTTTGACCCGGGATGGCTTTTTGATTTTATCGGGAATTCTGGTTGAGGAATTGGAAGAAGTGAAACAAAAAATAAAACAAGACAACCTTTTTTCTATTGATGAAATGCGCACTCAAAAAGAGTGGGCTGCTTTGCTTCTGCGTAAGCAACATACGGCGGCGACACCTTAGACCAAGAACCCACCGGATTAGAATGTTGTGATTATTATTAAATCAATATGTTACGTTTCTTCAAAGAAAGCGTAGTAAAAGCATTGCTATTTTTAAGATCTTGGGTATGGGAAAAAAGAGAAGAAAGTGGTTTGGATTCCTCAATTTTTCTTTTTAATCTGGGATGATTAAGAGGGTGTAACAATGAAGCATCCCAGGACTTCGTTCTCCACCCGTCACTGTGAGCATTCGCTGTTTTAACCTGCATTATTCGTAAATTCAGGAATTTGAAGTCAAATATTAGAAATAAGGCTGTCACTCGGGAGGAGTCTTTTTCGGGTACAATCTGCTGTTTATAAAAAAGATTCCTCCTGAATGACATCGGATTCTTGAATTATTCAGGTTAAATTATCTATTTCGAATTTAGATCGGGAAGAAAAAAATATGGAGTTTAAATTTCCTCACGAGAAAAGTAGAGAAAGTGTGGATAGTTTCTTTGAAGAAGTTATTCGCGATGCTCTAAAACCATTGCTTGAGATAGAAGGCAGCGGCAATGCCGGCGTTGCGGAGTTCAATAGTTTGTTAGGACTGCTAGCAGAAAAGGAAATCGAACGATCAATCGCTCTGATCGTAGAGGTCTGCAGGGAGAGAGGTTTCAATGTTATTAACCTTCAAACCTGGATTGGACCCCAAGGCGTGGGCAAAGGGGCTACCGCAGAAACCATGCACTGGGTTCAGAATATAATCAATGGAAATGGGGATGAATTATATGAGATCTTTTCAGAGAAGTATGATATAACTAAAAGTAAAATTATTGAAATAAAAGAAAAGGCCTCTTTAGTGCCGGCAACCTTGGACGAATCGTTGAATAAAGTATTTGATATTGTAGCGAACCCCGATTCCGACACGATTTATACGGGAACCGGAGGAATTTTCTATCCACAAGGAAAAGACAAACCAGAAAAAAGATATATGCCTTATATTGCGCAACAGGCTGCTACCGTACCGATCGTTAGAGAAGGGATTATGGTAGACGAAAAATGGACTAGTTTTCTAGTGACGATTGAAATAGCCCGGTCTCTGATGTACGGAACAAACTCAATAGATCTTGATGTTTTTCCGAGAACTATGAATCAGGCTGCATATATACAAAAACGTCTGATGAAAGATTTAAAAGCCAAGGGAATCAACCTGAATCATAAGATTATTCATATTGAGCCAATTGATAGCATAACGGCTGAACTAATTACTGAAGACCCAAGAGGAGCTCTCAAAGTATATCTGAAACTGGGGGAAATATTTCTGGAGTTATCCGAAAATCCCGAGATGCACGGGTTCGTGGAAGAGGATTTTAATCTATTGAAGGCGTTTGGAATTGATGACAAAAACTATGATGAGGAAAAAAGGCGGTTGATGGTAGAGGGAAGCGAGAAAATGAGAGGGACCGCTGCCAAAATAAAGTCTACAATTGGGAGTTTGACAGGGAATGAGGCGAAAAAAAACTTGCGGCGCATCGGAGTCGGTTTGTCCTCTTCAGCTGGCACAACGCTATACAGAGTGGCTAATAGGCTTTCAACACAGGGTAGGAGGGACGATGCTTCGTTGACAAAATTGTTCCGGAGACTTTCAGTTTATTATTCTGATACAGCACCCGTTGCGATATTGAATCATTCTAACATAATATATGCCGGAGCTTCCAATTCAGAATCGCAACCTGACACCAGCTATTCCGATGCGATTGAGGGAACACTTAAGTCTTTAGTAACTATGGTAGACGCTAATTATAATTTTGAGAGCAATATTTTTAATAGTTTGCTTGATTTTACCAAGGAACTTTATTTAATAAGAACGTCCAAATAGGTTTTCTAATTATGAAATTAATGAAAAATGAAAAAATAGTGATAGGAGTAACGGGTCCAGATGGTGGAGGGAAAGACTTCCTTCAGGAAAAGGCAAAGGAGAATTTTAATTTTCATATACCGTCTATTTTCATGACCACAAATAGACCCCCGAGAGATCCGAAAGTAGAAAATAAAACTTGCCTGAACAGCAACGAATTTAAACAAATGCTGGAGGCAAACGAGCTTATTGGTGTGCACGAAAACAATGGCTACCAGTATGGATACAGCTTAGGAGACATTGTCGCCGCGTTTGGAAACGGTGAGAAATTTGCATTTATGGAACTGAATGCAGCCAAACAAGCACATATTTTAAAAGAATTTCCGCCCGAAATTAATATGGTGGCTTGGATTGGCCTTCTTGGAGAAGAGGAATATTTGATCCATAACATGACCAACAGAGGCCCGCTCTCAAAGGAAAGACTCGCCAAGAAGGTTAGAATGGGTCATGAGATAATGGATGCCATAAAGAGGCTAAAAGAAGATGAGCCGGAAAAAATGATTACCTTTAACATCGGTTGGCATAACCGTGATACGATGGGTGAAAAGTTTACCAGGGTGGTGAAAAAATTGGTTGGCGAAGAAGAATAGAATAGTTGCAAGTCCAAGAACCGTCCCAAAATTGAAAAAAGAATGGGTAGCTTGTCAACGGTTAGTTGGTAAAGTGGTGTAAAGTTGGTTGATCGTAAATGGTATTTAAATGTTTGTTCCCGGAACCCGATTGAGTTTTTTACCGCACCAACTTCCCCTTCAATTTCTTTTTCAACATTTCCCGCGCCCTAAAAATTCTTGCCTTAACAGTCCCAAGCGGGATTTCAAGAATCTCTGCAATTTCTTCATATGATTTTTCATCGCTGTGGCGCAGCACGATGGCGACTCTGTAATTTTCAGGTAATTCATCTATCGCGGTTGAAATTAAGCCCGCCCGTTCTTTGGTCAGTATCTCTTTGTCTGGGCTCATAGAAGTGTCCGGAAATTCACGTTCCATTTCGCCATCTTTTGATTGCACAGGTTTGTTAATGGAGTAGGTTTTTAACCTTTTTTTTCGCATGTGATCAATGCAATTGTTCACCGCAATTTTGTACAGCCAGGTTGAAAAAGCATATTCTTCATTAAATGATGGGAGCGCTTTGAAAGCCTTTATGAAAGCTTCCTGCACAAGGTCTTCGGTTTCTTCCTTGTTGTGAACCATTTTGAACAGCAAGTTAAAAATAGCGCCGCGATAGTTTTCCAGAAGCTGTTTGTAGGCTTCCTCATTTCCCGCGATAGCTTTGTGTATTAACTCTGAATTGCTGCCCACGCTTTTTCTCAATTTGTAAAAGTGATAATACAAAAATTACATTAAAATATGTAAAGTTGCAAGTAATATTCGCCGCTCAAAGTATTTGCAAAGGTTCGAGATATTTCTAATATTTAAGCTTATGGGTCGACTTAGTTATTTCTGTCCGAATGTTTCAGAATATACAGGAATCTAACATATTTTTTTCGTAGGCCATAAAAGAGAATCAATTCAATGAAAGAACAAAATTTCAAATTGATGGATATTGTTGTAACTGCGGCTGAAATGGTGGAAATCGACCGGAATGCCATCGATAAAATCGGCATCCCCGGAATGGTTTTAATGGAAACAGCCGGGCGAAAAGTGGTTGAGCTCATTCAGCAAAAATATCAGGTTACGAACAAAATTATTACTGTGGTTTGCGGAAAAGGTAACAATGGCGGTGATGGCTTTGTGATAGCGAGAGATCTTCACAATTTGGGCGCCCATGTGCATGTTTATTTGGCGGGAGATCCTGAAGCTGTTAAAGGCGATGCCAAAACAAATCTTATTGCTTTAAAGAAATTGCAGGTCGAAATTAAATCAGCTTCTCACAAAGATTTTTCCGCTTCATTAGCTGAAGCCGACTTAATTGTTGATGCGCTGCTTGGTACCGGCGTAATCGGTCAGTTAAAGCCGGAAATCGCCAACCTGGTTGAAAAAATGAATTTAACCGGCACGCCAATTATTGCTGTTGATTTACCCACCGGCATGGAAACCGATACCGGGGCAATTCATGGCGCTTGTGTGCAGGCTGCACACACCATCACCATGGGGCACTTGAAACGCGGTTTACTGTTTTCGCCAGGGCGTGAGTTCGCGAGAAATGTGCATGTGGCGGACATTGGTTTCCCAAAAATAAATTCCCAATACGACGACATAAATTGCTTTCGAATAAACCGTGAGTTTATCAAAAATATTTTTCCTCAGCGTGCACGGGATGCATTCAAAAACCGTGTTGGGCAGGTGTTCTTGCTGGCTGGTTCGCCGGGAATGACAGGCGCTGCGTGCCTTGCATCCGAGGCCGTTTTACGGGTGGGAGCAGGTCTTGCGATTCTGGGGATTCCAAAAAGTTTGAATCCAATCCTCGAAGCCAAATTGACCGAAGTTATGACGCTGCCGTTGCTTGAAACGGAAACAGGTTCAGTTAGTTTCGAGGCGAAAAATCAAATCTCGGAAAGATTGGAATGGGCACATGTTTTAGCGCTCGGGCCGGGATTAACCGCGCACCCCGATGTTCGAGATTTAGTGAAATGGCTACTGTGGACGTATGAGAGAACAATAATTCTTGATGCCGATGCACTCAATTGTCTGCAAAATGATTCCGATGTGGTTAAGAAATCAAAGGCAGAATTAATTTTGACCCCACATGTGGGTGAGCTTTCGAGATTGATGAAAATGAAAACAAGTGATATCACCAAAAATCCAATTGAGGTGACAAAACAGGCGGCTAAGGATTTGAACGCAGTGATCGTTTTAAAAGGTGCTCCGACTGTAATTGCCTCACCCGATGGCGGCGTGTTTATTAATTCAACCGGTAATCCGGGCATGGCCACAGCCGGAATGGGAGATGTGCTTACAGGCATGATTTCAGGGCTGTCTGCGCAGAGTTTGAGCCCGATTGAAAGTGCTATTGCAGGGGTTTATCTGCATGGCTTTGCGGGCGATACTGCCGCTCAGGAATTGGGGCAGTCTGCTTTACTCGCCGGAGATATCTTGAAAAGTTTGCCTGGAGTTTTAAAAGAATTTGATGAAAAAAATGAGGATGGAATTGACTTCATTTAAATATTATTTGCCGGCGTTCTTATGGGCAGCGCTATTGTTTTATTTGTCTTCTTTAATGTCTGTGGAGTTACCAAAATTAGGGATCAAATTCAGTGATTTGGGAGTTCATTTCGTGGCTTATTCGGTTTTAGGATATTTTTTGGCAATGGCTTTTTTCGCCCCTGATTTGAAATTTTCACGAAAGAAAATGGTTGTTGCGATAATTGTCGGTGTGCTGTATGGTGCTTCCGATGAGTTTCATCAAATGTTTGTCCCGGGTCGTATGGCCACCATCAGCGACTGGGCTGCAGACTCTTTGGGCGTTATATTCGGTCTCTTTATTTTTGCAAAATTCCCTGCGCTTTTTCGGTTTATTGATAAGAGAATTTTGCGGACTGCCTGACAAATGCGCACGTTCTTATTTCTTCAACCTGAACAATCCCGCAGAATGATGTGTCCCTGTCTCTGGTTCCACTGCTAGAAATTCCATCCACAATTCTTCTTCAGTTACATCAAAGCGCACGAAGCCGTGTTTTTGCAACGAGAAAAAAGTGTCGCTTTTATGCGTCAGCGGTGTGAGTTTGCCCGCGCTGCCAGACACTACCTGGAATGCATTATCGCCGATTCCGAGCAGTTGTAAGTTGTGTTCGTGCCCGCTTAAATAAAATTGCACCGCATTTTTTTTCATAAATTTAGTTATATCTTTTTGGAAGGCTTTATAAGCCCTATGGTCAGTATCCTGCAAACGACGTAAGAAAAGTTTGTCAATTGCCAGTCCGATAATCATTGGCGGAATATACCAGAAAGCCGAGCGGTAGCCACCATGTGTTCCGTGTGTTTTGAGCGGGTGATGCCCGATTAACACTTTCCACGGCGCGGTGCTGTTTGTGACCAGGTTTTGTAATTTTTGCCAATGCAGCTTTAACCCTGACTTGTTTTTTTCATTATACAAATCGAGCAAAACCTGTGTATCCAGAGCGAAAATATCTACCGGCCCTGTGTCCGGAATTTTCTCAGGAGTAGTGAGTTCAAAAATATCAGCTTCTTTGAGTTGTTGATAATTTTCTTCGTCGTTGGTGTCGGAGTTTTTTTCGGGATCGATGGGATAATATTTCCAATTTGGGTAGAGTTTTTCGGCAGTGGTTTCCTGATGAACAATATCGCCGATGGAGATTTCTTCATTGGTTGCTATTCCGGCATAATCATGATTCCCGGGAATAATATGAAAATCAATATTCTCGCCATCATATTTTACTTCATCGTAAACCCCGCCAAAATTTTTGTGCAGCCGCTCTTCAACCAAAGGATTCCCCCAGCCGGCATGCAAGCCATCTTCATAAATATTGTCACCAAGCTCAACTGCAAAAGGTGCTACGGTTTTGTTGGCAGGAAGCGATTTTACATTTTTCTCCAGTTCTGCGGCCACTGCCTTTTGGTTCGCTTTGCCGGTTCCCCAATCGCCCAAAGCATAAAAAGTGAGCACCGTTTCATCAGTTGGCCTTTCGTTTAATACACCGAATTTCATGTTTACACCTTCGCGCATAAAGGGCTTGGTGTCGCTGCAATTAGCCAAAATTGAACAAACCAGAAGCAGCCAGATAGAGTTTTTTAAAAACGTCATTTTTAAGTCTCTTTCATTCATTTAATAATCAACCAAGATATTCATTTGATAATTTCAAACAAAGTAAAAACTATCCTACAACTCATTTTTTGATATGATTTGTTTGGAAAATTTAGCCTTCAGCAGCCGTCGATATATTCGGTCAAAAAAGTAATATATAATTATAATTTAACATTTCCCTTGCATCTTTACCCAATTAATTTTAAAATGTTCAAAATATTTACCTGCCTAAATTCTTTTTCATATATAACATAAGGAGATGTCCATGGGGAAAGTATTCTACCGTTTTTTTATTGTTTCTGTTCTTTCGCTGCTTTTTTGTATAAATGCCACAGCGCAGGATAGAATCATTACTGTGCCTAAAAAAGTTGATGGCGCACCCTTCAAGGTCAACGACTCTGAAGATTTATTCGGCAAGGCGTACCGTTGGTTTCATGAAGGTGAATTCCAATGGGCGGGTGACAGCCTGAAAAAATTGATACAAATGACCGGCTTCGACTACAATGAGGAAAACTATTATATTGTTGTAGCGAATTACAACGATAACCTGACGCCGATTGGTATGTTGCACGGCGGCTCAGCATTTAATGACACGCGGCTCTACGGACTTAAGAAAGATAAGCTCTATTATGTTTTTATTTCTCAGGAGGAAAATGCCCCTTCTTACTTGTCTGTTATTTTAACTGCAAAAAATTCCCCGTTCCAACAAGGCCTGCCGAGTTTTCTGTCACTATTTTTTGACATACCGGCAATTCCCGGAACGCTGGAGCGCGCCAGTTCCGAGGTTTGGGTTGATATTCGTGAATTTGATATTCCAAAGAAATTTCAGAAGAATTCAGATATTTCGATTATTGTCAAGAAGGATTTAAGCACTGAAGATTTTCTTGGCACCATTGTTTTGGATAACACATCCAAAGAGCAGTTGAGTTTTGGCATTGCCACGGCTATCACCACAATCGATGATGTAAACCTTATAAATAAGGGCGGCATTATCGTGGTTGAACCAAAACCTTTTGGCGACCTTGCTACGTATGGTGTGCTCAATTATCATTTTCAACCGGTGGATACCAAGCAACCGACTGTTGCTAGTTCTTTTCACGCACTTGCCGGTTTAAGGCTTACAGATCACATTGAGCCGCTAATTGGCATTGGATTTGGTTTGCCGCCATCCAGTCCGATTTGGCTACACGTTTTTGGCGGGCTCAGTGTCGAGTTTGCCAATAAATTGAAATCAGGGTTTGCTATCGGAGACCGCGTTCTTGAAGATGTGAATCCGTTTAAATTGAAAATTAGACCTCGGTTGCGGTTTGGTATTGAGTTGAAATTTCCATAGAAATAGTTTAGCAGAAGGTGGCCTTTTCAATAAAGGTCACCTTTTTTATGTTAGTCAAATTCGAAATCGATTCGTGATCGGCATACGGCGATCTTTTCCAAAAGCCTTGCCGGTAATCTTTACTCCGGGTGCCGCCTGCCTTCTTTTATATTCATTTATGTCTACCAAATTCGCAATTTTTTTTACGGTTTCCTCATCGTAGCCCAGCGCAATAATTTCGCCGATGGTTTTATCCTTTTCCACAAACTCCTCTAAAATTGCGTCCAATAGATCGTAGGGCGGGAGGGAGTCTTCGTCTTTTTGGTCTGGTCTCAGTTCAGCGGTTGGGGGTTTGGTCAAAATTTCATTGGGAATGATTTCTTTGCCAGCAGTTTGATTGATCATTTCGCAGATTTTATAAACCGTCGTTTTTTTGACATCTTTAATAACGGCAAAGCCGCCGGCCATATCGCCATACAAAGTGCAATACCCAACACTGGTTTCGCTTTTGTTGCCGGTGGTTAAAACCATCCATCCAAGTTTATTGGACAGCGCCATTAAAATATTACCGCGAATGCGCGCCTGAAGGTTTTCCTCGGTAATATCTTCCGGCTTGCCGGCAAAGTGTTCGGCCAGAAGTTTTTTGTAATTGTTGAATGGTTCTTTTATTGCGATAATTTTATATTCGATGCCGAGATTGTCTGCGAGCGCTATTGCGTCCTGGTTGCTGGCGGTTGAGGTTATCTCGCTCGGCATCAGCACACCAATGACATTTTCTGAGCCAAGCGCTTCGGTTGCAATTGCAGCCACCAGGGCAGAATCAATACCACCGCTTAAGCCGATAACCACTTTTTTGAAAGTATTTTTTCGAACATAATCTCTTGTACCCAAAATCAGCGCCCGGTAAATTTCTTCATATTCTGAAAAAATGGCCGGTGCAACATACTGTATTTCTTTTTTTTCGGTATTTTTTGTGAGAGTGGGCAAGCTCAGAAAGACCGGCTGGTAGTGTGATTTGTAATTTGATTTGTTACGCGTATAATCCGGGTCATTTTTACGAAAGGCGCGCACCTGGGAAATATCTATGTCGGCGATTAATAACTGCTCGTCGAATTGGGCGCATTCAAACATCACCTCGCCGCGCTGATCGACTACAAAACTATTTCCATCAAAAACCAATTCATCCTGGCCGCCAACCAGGTTTAAATAGGCGACGATGGAACGTGTGAATTTAGCGGGCTTTGAGGCAATTGCCAGCCGCTCTTTTCTTTTCTGTTTAAAATAAGGCGAAGCAGAGATGCTTAAGATGATTTCGGCATCGCCCGACATGCCCTGGCTTTCGGCCACACCATCCGGCACCCAAATGTCTTCACAAATATTGAGACCGAATTTTATACCTTGAAAATCAAATACCAACGGTTGCGTTCCGGAGGTAAAGTAGCGCTTTTCATCGAAGACACCGTAATTTGGCAGACAAATTTTGTGGCAGACTCCAGAAACTTTTCCGGCTTGCAGAATGGCGGCAGCATTGTAAATTTTACTTTTATCCGGTGCCTCATCAACAAAACCTACTATTGAGAGAATCTTCTGGTTTTGTATCGCCAATTTTTTGAGAGAGAGTTTATTTACTTCAATAAATTTTTTCTTGAGAAGCAAGTCTTCCGGGAAATAACCGGTGATTGTCAGTTCGGGGAAGAGAACGATATCGGCTCCGGCATCCTCAGCTTTGCGAATGTACTCCATGATTTTATTTGTGTTGCCCTCCAAATCACCCACGGTTGTATTGATTTGTGCAAGGGCAAGGCGAATTTGATTTGTCATCGGTATCCTGATTTTTTATTGACTAATTTAAATTAAAAGGTGATAAAAATCAAATTCCATTTACTGCAAAAGATATATCCATGTTCCTTATCTGTGTTTAATCCGTGTGAATCTGTGGCTAAGAATATTACGCTTTTGCGTCCCGGGATTAAATAACAATTTCTTGACTTTCCGGGAAAGGTATTTTAATATGTAATTCACTTTTAAAGGAGTTTGTTGATGCAATATGGCACGGTAAAAATGTGGAACAGCGGCAAAGGATTTGGATTTATTGTTTCGGAAGATGATGATGAGCTTTTTGTTCATGCAAGTGATTTACACATTACGTTGCAACAAAAGGGTTTAAGAGAAGGCCAACGGGTGGGTTTTGATATCCGGCAGGAGATGAAAGGGGATAAGGCGATCAATGTCCGTTCTGCTTAGTAGAAATTGTGCAATTATAATTTGCGTGTGAGAATATTCTAAAGTAAGGATTGGCCCTTGGAAATTATTCTCATCGAAGCGGTTATTTACAGGTAAAGTGTGCTAGCTAATTACCCGCTTCAAAGATATATTTTGCCAGCCTGGCGTGCGTTACTAAAAAGTCTCTCCACTTTGACATATTATCCTGCCCAACTGGGCCACTGTCGTTTCAATGGTAAGTAATCTGTGAGTTGATTACGCATAAATTGCCATAACTAAGAAAACCATTATTTTATTTTCCCAATCTCAGGAGAGCCGACTATTTAAATTTATGCATAAACAATTGTAGGGTTAAATAAAACAGATGGTTATCCTACATTTTTTTTGAGCGTTATCCCTGGCATAGTTGTTGTCAAGACAACGACATAATTTGAATTCAGGGCAATTGTCTCCCCCTGAGTATAGATAGCTTTTTCAAAGCAAACGCTTTGGATTTATATAGATTTTGTGAGTGTTGTATAACCAGGTTTTACTGTTGTTTTGTTGGTGGAATGATATCTCACTCAATTTTCACTCTACTTCTTTTTTGTAATTCTATTATAGATTAATTTTTGCTCTTTGAAAGCATCTGGCCAATTAGACTTTACTCTTTACCGGCCTAAGATAAACCAAACAGCAATTTACTGCAGATGTTGGTGCGAGAGCCAAGTACTGCAAGTTTTTAACAGATACGAAAGAGGTTGAATTATGAAAAAAATCACGATTATAATATCTATTCTACTTCTGACTTACAATTTGTTCGCTCAAAGAAAAGCAGAAAGTGGGGATGAAAGTAAGTTTGGTATTAAAATTAAAGGTTATGCAAAAACCGATGTCATGTACGATTCACGACAAACGGTTGCAGTGCGGGAAGGACATCTGTTGCTTTATCCTAAAGCTGAACATATGGATAATGCGGGCAAGGATTGTAATGCTAAGGCAAATTTTAATATGCTTTCTGTTCAAACACGCGTTGCCGGGGTGATTTCAGCGCCATCATTTCTGGGTGCAAAATCCAGCGGGTATATAGAAGCCGCATTCTTTGGCCATTCAGATTCCGATGTTAATGGTTTAAGGCTTCGTCATGCATTTCTCAAATTAAGTTGGGATAAATCCTCCTTACTTGTCGGACAATACTGGCACCCGATGTTTATAACAGACGTTTTTCCCGGCGTCGTATCATTCAATACAGGTATGCCGTTTCAACCATTTTCAAGAAATCCTCAGATTCGATTTACACAAAAAATGGCAAAAGTTGAGATTGCTTTATCTGCCGTTTCTCAAAGAGATTTTACCAATACCGGTCCTGATGGTGGAAGTTCAGTTTATTTAAGAAACTCCGCAATACCAATTTTTGATTTGAATATAAAATACAAATCATCTGATTTAGTAGCAGGTATTGGGGCAAATGTGAAATCGCTCACACCACGCATCATTACTGCCCAAAATTTCAGAACTGACAATACAATTACTAGTTTTTCGGGAATGGCTTTTGCTAAAATTGTAAAAAATGCTCTAACCGTTAAGCTGGAGGGGATTTATGGCAATAACCTAACTGACATGATTATGTTGGGAGGTTATGCTGTGTCAGCCGTTGAAACAGGAACCGGAATTGAAGAATACACAAATATTAAAACGGCCTCTTCCTGGGGGGAAGTAATTTATGGGAAAACATTGAAATTTGGCCTCTTTGCAGGGTACACTAAAAATCTCGGGGCAGAAGATAACATAATCGGTGCTTATTATTCGCGTGGTAGTGATGTTAAGAATGTTATGAGAATTGCGCCACGAATGCAATACCGTTTCGGCAGTACCCAATTAGCTGGTGAAATAGAATATACATCTGCTGCTTACGGTACGCCAAATAACAAAGGAGAGGTTGAGGGTACCAATACAGTGGGTAACCTTCGGGTATTGGTAAGTACCTACATTTTCTTTTAGATAGTGGAAGTTAATATTAAAAAAGAGCAACCATAGAATGGAGGAATTATGTCTCAAAAAGACCAATATGAGGTGAACTTTTTTAAACCGCTTACCCCTCATGCCCGTGCAAACAAGAGGTTAATAATATCACTTGCAGTTATTTGGGCTGTTGGTGTTTTCGGCTTTCAAATATTGTTGATGGTATTCAATCAACCAACACCTGAAGAAAATTATACAAAATTTGAAGCAGTATGGCCAACTGTTGTGGAAGATTCATCTGCGGCAATTGAGTTAAAACAAGATTTTGCCAGAGTTATACTGGCTGTGCTCGGTAAAAATATCGCTGTTAAGGATGGCCATAAAGCCACCTTAAAAAAAGCACTGAGTTGGGCTGTTTACAGCATGCAAGATGATTCAACAAAAACAATTTTTCTAAATGAGCCAAATAATGAATCAGTAAAAATTGCCGCAGCCAGCATAGGTTTGGCAACGGAGGGCATTGATAAACTGATGCTCGACCTGCTTCCGTTCTCATTAACCAAAATCGAGCACGAGGGTATGTGCAGCAAATGCACGACTTCCATCCCGGAAATAATGAAATTATACCTTGTACACAATCAGAGCGGTCTCACGAAATTCAGGTTCCTTGGATTTCCGTTCCATTATTGGTATACAGCACAATTTCTTTTGATCATGTTTGTTTTGCTGTGCCTGGTTTATGCCAAAGTCATTGATAAAATGAATGTTAAGCATGATTTCGTTGAAGAGATTTAGAGTATAACATAAATCGGTGAATGAAAACTACTAACATGGTGGAGAATATTGTGAACAGATTAATAAATTTTTTATACACCTGCTTATTTTTGACAATTTGTTCCGGGAATTTATTTGCGCAGGAAGCGACATCACTTGAAGGTGAGTTTAAAACCGGACCTGCAATTATACTTATTTGCCTGCTTGTAACATTTATTCTGGTTGGTATATTCAACCGCGCGAAGGACACATCTACTTACTGGGCAGCAGGAAGAAAAATTTCCCCGATTGGTGCGGGTATGGCCATCGCGTCAAACTGGATGAGTGCCGCCTCATTTTTGGGTATGGCTGCGATTATGTACGGTGCCGGTTATCACGGCTTAGCATACGTTGTTGGCTGGACCGGCGGTTATGTTTTATTACTTATCCTGATGGCTGGTCAAATCAGGCGTTACGGAAAATATACGGCGGCTGATTTCATTGGAGACCGCTATTATTCACAAGGGCTACGCGCTTATGGCGCAGGACTGGCTATTTTTATTTCTTTTTCATACTGCGTCGGCCAGTTTGCAGGCATTGGTTTGATGTTTAAATGGATTTTGGGAATTGACTACACCTGGGCAGTAATCATTGGCGCTTCAGTAGTACTGACTTACACATTAATTTCAGGCATGTTGGGCGTTACAAAAAACATGCAGATCCAGTACGTCATTATTATTATTTCCTTCCTGATTCCGCTCTTTATTCTGGGGTATAAATTTGGGTATTTTTATATGCTGCCCCAGATTGGGTATGGCAAGGTGGTTACGGATATTATAAACGGTATTGCGCCCGGCAAAGGTATTACTGCCATGGGGCATAGTTTCGGTATCCTTCCCTCCCCGGAATTTGCCATGCCGTGGGACCCTGCAACAGGACAGACGGCTTTTCAATGGATAGCTATTTGTTTTTCATTGATGATTGGTACTGCCGGATTACCTCACGTGATTCAAAGATTCTACGTTGTTCCCAGGGCCAATGACGCACGCTGGTCAGTGGTTTGGGGATTGTTTTTTATTTGTATCCTTTACTGGAGTGCTCCGGTTTATTCTGCCTTCGGCAAAGTGCTTTCAGCAAATCCTGAAGTGGGTAAGCTCGCAAAAGATGCAATTGTGGTTTACACCGCACAATTGGGGAGTGTCTATCCGCTGATCGTCGGGTTCCTGGCGGCTGGCGCTGTTTCGGCGGCCTTCTCAACGGTTTCGGGATTACTTGTTGCGGGTGCATCGGCATTTTCTCATGATTTGTACTACCGCGTCATTAACCCCAAAGCCGACGAGCGTACTCAGATGCTTATGGCTAGAATCGGTACTATTTTGATGGCCGCTGGAGTTGCTATCGTGGCGTTGGCTAATTTGGGTCTGATTGCACAATTGGTCGCAGTTGCTTTTTCACTCGCAGGTTGTACCATCTTCCCATTGTTTTTGCTGGGTATCTGGTGGAGCGGCTCAAACCGTGCAGGCGCGTGGGGCGGACTGATTGCCGGTTCAACTGTTTCAATAATTGCATTGGTTTATTTTGTTGCAAGTAAATTCGGGGGCACGTTGCCAGCGATGGAATTTGTTACATATTATTTAAATGCCTGGTATTTTGCAATTTTTGGCGCGCCTCTTGCTATTGCCGCCAATATCATCGTTTCTAAACTGTCGAAAGAAGACACACCGCTGGAGATAAAAAAATTCCTTGCTGAGAAGGTGCACAATTATAAAGTCGAGGAGACAGAGTAAGCTGAAGTATTTAGTTTCTATTTAAAACCCCGTCTCACCAGACGGGGTTTTTTTATTAAAAAATAGCCACTGACATTCCTATAAATCCTTGCACATGAAAAATTTCTTATGCCCTTTAGGATAGTCATCTAATTCAGCAAAAACTTTGTAACCGAGAGATTCATAAAACGGTTTTGCCTGGAAACTGAATGTATCGAGATGCGCTTTTTCGCAGCCTCTTTTACGAGCGGCATCTTCAAAGCGGGTCATAATTTCTTTTCCGAGACCATTACCGCGTACGCTTGAATCGACCCATAGGTGTGAAACGTAAAACCAGTTCCAGGCAATAAGACCTGCGGCTCCACCAAAGACTTTATCATTTTCATCCCGCATCATCAGGGTGATTTTAACGAAAGCTTCAGAATTATTTGTGAAGGGGGCAGAGTGCTCAGTGAGGCCATTTGAAATTAGAGCCAAATCTTCCTGGCTCGGATTATTTTCGATCTGGAATTTATAATTCATATATTTTTCCAGTTAAGCAAAAAATGTAAAAATAAGTCCGGTAGAGCAGAGTCCCATTTTTTATAATTGGTGTTTAACAATAAGAAATCCGTCAGAAAATGAAAAGCCCGTGTTTGGGGAAGTAAACGAGTTCTTGGTTTATCGTTTTACGCTGTTTGATGGCGTGTGATTTCACTCTCCAGAACTTAAATAAGAGGTGATAATCAAAGTGAGGGATTTTGTTATTTATATTTATTGAGAAAATGAGAGGGATGATTTGAAAATGTGAACTGGCGGAGATTATATTTTTGATAAATCCATGTTACGTATAGTTGCGCCTAGCGAAATAATTATCAAATTAAAGATACTTGTGCGTGAGAGCTTCCTTTGATGTTATGTTAGTTTCTTTATATCGCGCATGAAACCGGAAGTTACTCAACTTTTGGTCAATTAGATTAGTTTGTCAGTTCAATATAAACGATATCGCTTTCAAGCTGTGTTCTCCTCGTAAACACAACTTTTGTTTTATCATGGGAAACTGAAAGGCCATTGATATGCGGCGTTTTTCGCGAAACAAGAGGAGTATTCATAACTTTTGAATGATTATTTTCAAAACTCAAGAATACGATTGTAGGTCCAATTTCAGTTCGTTTGATATAGAAAATGCCTTTATCAACGATCTCCCAATTTAATCGATCGACAAGTCGTAACTCAGGGATTATTAATTCCTCAGCTTTTGTCAATAAATCCAACCTCCACACTCCTGGTTGCCTCTCCTTTGTATAGAAAAGCGCTTCCCCCGTCTTAGATTCTTTCGGAGTATTCCCAAGATTAAAAGTGATTTGTTCTGCCACACCATCGTTGAGATCTTTTTTCCACACATTCCACTCACCATCGTGCCGGGCAGAAAAATATATGTACTTACCGTTGCCTGAAAATGATGGGTCGAGGGCATTTTCTTCAAAAGGCCTGACTTTATTTGACGCCAAATCAATTATGTACGCATTATATGAACCGTTCTGATAAGTTTCAAATGTGAGTTTTTTGTTATCAGGCGACCACTTGGGACGACAAAATGCGTATAGCTCCATGTTGGTAAACTTCTTAAGGTTTTTCCCATCTATATCTGAAACCCAAATTGAACTATTGCCCGAACGATTAGAAACGAAACATATCTTGTTTCCATCTGGAGAAATTTCCGCATTCCAATCTGAGTAAAGCGAGGTTTCAAAAATACCTTTACCGTCCGATACTTTTTTATCAGCCAAATTCATTTCAGAGGCGAACAAATCTGCGTTTACCTGCCATCTTTGAAATGCAAGTTTATCTTCCTTATTCGATAAAGATGGGAAGTACCCGAGTCTTGAGAAAAGAGGAGTTGTAATTTGTATGGAATTTACTTCTCCCATTTGATTTACCCTGCGCAATTCGAGCTGCTCGAATATTACTACACAATAAAAAATATCACCTGACTTACTTGACCAGTCTATCCCATGTATTTTTTCATTATCGAAAGTGATTCTTTTTAGGTTTTCTCCTGATATTGAAATTTTATAAATATCCGATCCGCCATTACGCCCGGTGCGTACAAAAGCCACTGATTTTCCGTCCGCTGAAAATTTTGGCCATACGTCACCCAATGTTTCTTTTTCAGGTATCGTCAATTGAGTTTTCTTTTCGGTGCTGAGTGAATACAGAAAAATTGCCGGTGGTTTTCCCGTTGCTGTTCGTTCGGTATACACAATATTGTTATCTCCTGACCAATCCAATCCGTAGATCCGTCTCGAGTTCTGCCAAAGCATTTGCTGTTCTTTACGATCTTTCAGAGATAGGATATAAATCGCACCGCCGTTATCGGTGATTCTGGCAAAAGCGATCTTCCGGCCGTCAGGAGAGTATCTTGGATGTACCTCGCTATCCAAAGTGTTCGTTATTTGTGAAGTTTTATGACCCTTTTTCAAAAAAATATTCCATCTCTTTGTAAGCGTATCCCGATGCGAAAACACTATTGCAGAGTCGTCCGGTGAAAACGCAACCTGGCTCTCCAAACCGGGGAAGGTTGTCATTGGGTACAGTTTTGATGCAAATGTAACTGGATTCTCTTTTTCCGGTGAGTTCACAAACCCGATTTTCATCACAATCAGGAAAATAAATAGGACTAGGAGACTCAGACCACCTACCTTTAACAAATTGTTCTTTTGGGTTGCGGATTCAGTAAAATATACATCTTCTTGCTTTTTGGACAACTTCGAGGCGCGCTCAACTTCTTCTACCGGATAAATGAATCGGTACCCCTTCTTCGAGATGGTTTCAATAAATTTCGGTTTTGCAGGGGCATCTCCAAGTGCTTTGCGTATTATCGAAACACTTCTGTTGAGAGATTGCTCAACGACTATTACATCAGGCCAAATAGTATTTATTAAATAGTCTTTGCTAACGACTTCACCACGGTGTTCAATTAAACAAATCAGGACCTCCATCACTTTGGGTTCCAGTTTGATTACTCTGCTTTTAATTAGGCGGTTTAGATCGCTATCTACAATCCAGCCATCAATAAGATATTTTTTTTTCAAATAGACCTCTTGTGTTATCTTAAGTACTTGCTCACTATGATTGCCAAGTAAGCAGCAATCCGTGACCGCACATCTATAAAGGGTTTTTGAACATCGCTTCAAACACTAAATAGCTAAATTAAATATAAATGAAAGGGGCATCAAATTCCAGCCATAAGAAAATCTTAACTTTTTCTTTAATGTTACATCAAGCTTTTTTAGTCTAAAATCTTAGCTTGAACGAGTAATGTTCATAGTGGATGATAAATTCACATAAATTTTATTTTTAAAATATTAGGGGAATTATTATGTATAACATACTTAAGCTACTTTTCAGCCTGGTTTTGACAACTTTAACAGTTTCGGCGCAAACGGTAAAAACCATTCAAATGGATGCAGCCTTGAGTTTAGACGGAATCGTAGTAGCCGATGATGGCACACTTTACGGCGCAGATGGTTGGAATGGCAGTAACATCTACAAGATAAACCTGGATGGGTCAACCGAAATATTCGCTTCAGGTCTGCAAGGACCAATAGATATGGACTTTGACAATGACGGCAATTTGTATACTACAACCTGGAGAGATTGGGGAGTTTATAAGTTTTTACCAGACGGCACAAAGTCCAAGTTAGCAACTGTGAGTCAAGGACCTTCCGGGCTTGTTCTCAACAGAACGACACGGGATATTTTCGTCACACAATTTGGGACAAGATTTAATAGAAGTCGACATATAAATAAAGTGGATTCTTCTGGTACCGTTTCATTGTTTGTTACCGACAATCGACTGCAATCTCCGGTGGGAATCGCCATGGATAACAGTGAAAATCTCTATCCAATAAATATCAGCGATGCAGGGCTATTCAAAGTTACGCCAAATGGTGAATTAACCGTGTTGGCGACCTTGCCAAAATCCAGCGCCATGAACAATCTTGGGCATATCGCTTTTGCCAACAACAAATTGTACATAACCGGAAATTCAGGTAAACACTATGTTTATGAAGTTACGTTGGAAGGTGAGCAAAGAGTGCTCGCCGGCACCGGAGCTGCCGGCCAAAAAGACGGTCTTGCCCTTGAAGCCACATTTAACGCGCCCAATGGCATTGCTGCTTCGGCAACAGGAGATACACTTTTTATTACAGAATTAAATAACACTTCTTTAATACGCATGATTATTTTTGAGGACGGAACAACTTCTGTAAATGATAAACCAGAATCTCCTGAAGGATTTGAATTACATCAAAACTACCCAAACCCGTTTAATCCAAATACAAGGATAAGTTTCAATCTCCCTGTAACCGGCCATACTCATTTGCAGATTTACAATATATCCGGTCAATTAGTACGCATTCTGGTAGATGGCATAACACCCGCTGGAAATCATGAAGTTATTTTTAATGCAGAAACTTTGCCGTCCGGAGTATATTACTCAAAATTACAATCGGGCTCTTTGCAACAAATCAGCAAGATGATTTTGAGCAAGTAGTTTAGATGGTGCAAAGAAATTCACTACAAGTCGATTACAAAAATCTTATAAATAAGAGCATAAAACATGAATAAATTGACTATACTTTTTCTCACCTGCCTTCTGGCACTTAAAATGTCAGAAGGTAATGCACAAGTTATAGAAACAATCACGCTTGACACAAATAAAAAATTTGACGGCTTGTTGGTGCACAATGACGGCTTTATCTATGCAACTGATGGCTGGAACGGAAACTCGATGTACAAAATTAATAGTCTTGGCAGGGTTACTCTTTTTGTAAATGGATTATCCGGGCCCATAAACATGGTAGAGGATTCCGAAGGGAATATTTTTGTTACAGAGTGGATTTCAGGACAGGTCAAAAAAATAACACCTGATGGCACAATCTCTACTTTCGCAAGCTCCAGTGCACGCGCCGGTGCATTGGGAATTAACAAGGATGGGGAGATATTTGTTAATATTCGGCCGTTTTCGTCAGGACGCTCAACATTAAGAAAATATTCGAAAGACGGTGGTTTGCTAAAAACCTATTTTGACAATAAAATTTTCAACCCATCCGGAATCGCTTTTGATGACGCTGGCAATATGTACTTAAGCGAATTATTTAGTGGCGAGTTGATCAAAGTTACCAGGGATGACTCCATATTGGTTTTAGGAAAAGCACCAACGCCATCGGGACCGCGCAGTTTGGGAAAACTCGTTTTTCACGACGATTTTTTGTGGGCAACAGATTTAGGAAATCATGTAGTTTACAAAATTTCACTGGACGGTAATTTCTCTATTCTTGCCGGTCGACTTGGTGTACAGGGGACTGATGATGGTATGGGTGAAAACGCACGATTCATCAATCCCAATGGATTTGCAGTAAATAGGTCGACAAATGAATTCTATGTCAAAAAGGCTTACATAGCGTCTAACACCCTAAGAAAAATATCCTTTGCACCTACAGCTGTTTTGGATAAAAAACCGTTGTACCCTGAACAAATTCAGTTAAGGCAAAATTACCCAAATCCATTTAATCCTACTACGAATATTTCGTTTGATATAACTTCAAACAGCCATGCAAGTTTACAGATATTTGATGTGAGAGGAACACTTATTTCTACACTTTTTGATGAGGTTAAGCTTCCAGGTAATTATTCCATAGCTTTTGATGCCTCTCAGCTGGCTTCTGGAGTATATTTCTATAGGTTATTTACAAGCAACTCTGTTAGAACAAGAAAAATGTTATTCGTAAAATAGAGTTGGACCCAACGTTGAGACTGGAAAGTCTTTTTTGGATCTAGAAGACTAGAGTTTGACTCT
>JAJDAE010000121.1 GCA_029262035.1 Candidatus Zhuqueibacterota bacterium | reverse complement strand
CTTAATAAGTTCGACTGCCCTGAGTTCCAAAAAAAGTTGGTGAAAAAGCTCCAGTTATCGTACAAGCGGCGCCAACTTAGGTACCGGGAAACATCCTCACTATCCCAGTCATAATAAGCGATAGCAAATAATTGGTCCAGCAGCCCAAGGCTGTAATCCGCCATAACAGCCGTGACATTTGCTTTTTCTTCAACAGAAAAAATTTCTTCTGATAAAGTCAAATTCATATGTTCGCCCAACACATGTAAGCCATTGCGGACATTGAACGTGTAGTCGGCTCCAATAGTTACAAATTTTCGGTAATTGAGCGACAAGGGGCCAAGATTTCTAAATTTACTATCCTGATGCGTGAGTGCGGTTTCAAACCAGAGTCCAATTACTGCATCCCATTTGCCATCCACTGCGAAACGGTTTTCACTGATATTCTCTGTGGTCGGAAAAATATTTCTTGGATTGGCCTCACGGTGGTGGTAAGTAAAAGCAATCTCGCCCGGCCCAAGCGGCAATTGGACTCGGCCACCATACTCAGGAACTTTTTTGTCAGAAGCGAAAATTTCAAAGCCACGGGTTTTGTCGTTGCCGTACAGCGCCCAGAACCAGAGGTTGGCATTGTTTACGAAATATTGCCGCGCAAGCAAACCGTAAACTCCATCCGTAAGTCCCAGCGGATCGCGCGGATCAATTCGGTCGAACCACATGAGGGGACGCAGTAATAGCGCGGAGCCAAAATTTATTTTTTGCAGTCCGGCCCGCACTTCAAACTGAGAACCGGCAAAGCGCAGCCAAAGCCGATATGGTTTAATTTTACTGTCGTCGTAGAAGGCATCTTTCTTTTTAAGGGAGCCATTTGCAAATGCATTTACGGCAAATTCAGCATCGATAAATTTGGTTTGATCTAAATTTACAGTATATGAAGCCGTCCCGATATAACGCAAACCGATTCGTGTTTCATTTAGACTGTTGTCGTTAAAAAATGTCCATCCGGAGGCTTGGCCTTCAAAATTACCAGACTGGCAAAACACACTTTGCACAGAAAGTACAAGCAATAGGGTTTGAAGAAATTTGATATATATATGCATTGTCATTTTCACCAAAGCACTATACCATAAAAAATCAAAATTGTCAAGAAATGTGAGAAGACTTCTCCGAAAATGAATGGTTAAAGTTAATATGTTCTATTGTCATTTTTTTGAAAACAATTTGAAATATTTTCGTACTTGAAATGTAAGTAGATTTAGAATCTACTGATTTCTATTTCTTTATTCTTTCCCCGTTATAAAAATTATTCTCTTACAAAACTAAAAGGATCTGATTATGAGACGCCTGACCCCTTTCATTTTGTTGCTCATCCTGTTTTTCCAATTTAATAGTTCCTATTCACAAACCATTCCATTTGACTCAGACCGTTGGCAATTTGAAGGCGGTGAAAGCCGAACGGAAGATTACCTCGGTCAAAAAAGTCTCTTCTTGAAGGGTGGTAAAGCTATTCTCAAAGACTCTGACTTTGTTAACGGCATTGTAGAATTTGATGTGGCATTCGGGCCGGAACGAGGTTTTATGGGCGGATTCTGGCGCCGGCAGGATGCAGGTAATTTTGAAAATTTTTATATCAGACCGCACAATTCGGGTAACCCGGATGCCAACCAATACACGCCGGTTTTTAATGGCGTATCGGGTTGGCAATTATATTATGGTGAGGGTTATGGCGCACCGGTCCAATATTCTTATAATGAATGGCTTCATGTCAAGATCGTTGTTTCCGGCAGCCGGGCCGAAGTTTATATCGTTGATATGGATAACCCGGCTTTATTTGCCCCGGAGTTAAAGCACAAAATTAAATCCGGCAAAGTGGGGGTGAGTGCAAGCAACTTCGCACCCGCCCATTTTACTAATTTCAGCTATACAAAATTGGATCGGCCGGAACTAAAAAGCAGTGCCGGCAAAAAAGAACTCATTGACGAAAATACAATAAAGTCATGGTTAGTATCCAGCACCTTCGATCCAAAATCTTTAGATGGCAAATATAGCCTTACAAAGTCAGATACTGAAAAGTCAATGTGGACGAAGCTATCCTGTGAAACGTCCGGTTTAGCAAATCTTGCCAGAGTTCAGGGCATCGGGAAAGAGAAGAATTGTACGTTTGCCCGCGTAACCATAATTTCTGAAACGGAGCAGTTGAAAGGTTTACATTTTGGCTATAGCGACGATGTGAAAGTATTCTCGAATTCTCAACTAATTTACAGCGGAACCAATTTCTACCGCAACCGCGACCATCGTTATCTTGGAACCATCGGATATTTTGATGAAATTTATTTATCGCTTAAAAAAGGCAAAAATGAAGTGTGGTTTGCCGTAACTGAAAATTTTGGCGGTTGGGGACTTCAGGCAAAATTTGAGAATTTAGATGGCATTTCGGTAGCGCCATAGTGGGTTCTAAGCTCAACGCACCAGGTCAAATTTAACTTTTTGAATTAAAATGACTTGACTAACATAGTCTAAAAATTTAGATTGTCTTTATTCAACTAAATTTTATGACATTTTGAACTTACACGACTGCTTCCCGGTCTCTTACTGCTAACGAGGGATTAGAAGCAGGATTTCACATGGAGGTTTTATATGTTTACAAGTCGTATTTGGTTTTCTTTTTTATTGGTTATTTTGTTCTGTTTTTCACCATCCGCATATAGCCAACTGACGAATGTTGATGTTTTTATCCAGGCTGGCGCGGCCGACGCTGAGGCACTTTCGGAAGTCTACCTGGCGCCCTTTGGTAAAGGATTTGGCGCCAACCTGAATTCAGGCTGGGCCAACACGGCCAAAACCCATGGCTTCCTGGGTTTTGATATTACGGTTATGGCGAGTGCGGCAGTGACGCCGGGCAGTGATAAAACGTTTGACCTTGCAACTCTTGACCTCCAACATATGCGACTTTCAAATCCGGCTGGGAGGTCTACAACACCAACCGTGATTGGTTCGAAAGATTCGGGACCATCAGTCGACATTTTTGTTGAAAATCCATTTACCGGTCAGGATGAAATTATAGACTCTTTTGAACTGCCGCCGGGAATCGATTTCAGCTATGTTCCTTCGCCTATGATACAGGCTTCGGTTGGATTTTTAATGAATACGGATATCATTATTCGTTACTTCCCCGACACTGAAATTGACAAAGATATTGGAAAAGCCGGTTTGTTCGGTTTTGGCTTGAAGCATGATTTGTTGCAATATGTCCCCGGCGGCGGACTCTTGCCTATCGATTTATCATTGCTTGTTGGCTGGACCAGTTTCGAGGCGACCGCAGGTCTTGATGTATTTGTTGACCCATCGGATGCCTCAAATGCTGACTTGAACAGCCAGGAAGTAGAGTTGGATGCAGATTCATTTACACTGAATTTTCTGCTGTCGAAAAAATTCTCGCTGCTTACGCTTTTCGGCAGTGTTGGTTTTGAGAATTCTTCTGTTAATTTGAGGTTAAATGGCAATTATCCAATCAAGGTTATAGAAACCAACCCGGGTGATCCTTTGTTTGGCCAGGAAGTAACGGAAATTATCACAGACCCGGTAGATGTCTCCATAGATGGCGCAAATAATTTAAGAGCCAGCGCCGGTTTTCAATTGTCTTTTGTGCTATTGAATGTGTACGGAAATTACACGTTTGCGGAATACCCTGTGGCGAACCTTGGGCTGTCTTTTGGCTTTAGATAAGCAGATTCTAATTTAGAAAAAAATGCGGCGTTTGTGTGTAAACATGAGCGCCGTTTTTATTTCATCACTTTTTTGTTGCAGTAAAAAAAGGTTGGAGTGTAGTAAGTCTTGCTGAATTGGTCGAGACCAGTTAGTAAAACAAAAAAGCCAACCGGTTTGAGCGGTTGGCTTTTTTGTTCGAATATTATCGCTAAAGATAACTTTCTAAAAAGCGATTCCTTCTTATTTTACTAAATTTAATTTATGTGAAGCCTGCCAACCCGGCGTTTTGACTCGGAGAATGTAAACACCCGTGGCAACCTGAATGCCGACTTGATTTCGCCCGTTCCACTCAATAGTAGAAATACCGCGCGTCTGCCAATCATCAAAAAGGGTCGTCACTTCCTGTCCAAGAATATTGAAAACCTGAACCTTAACTTGAGTGGCTTCTTTCAAATTATACATTATTTTTGTGGTCGGATTAAATGGATTTGGGTAATTGCCCAGTAATTGGTTTTCCGGCAACACGGCTAAGTCTTCTGTTGTTTTCCGAATGGAGTTCAGCAAAGCCAGCGTCTGGCCGGTGGTGGTGACTTGAATATTATCGAAATCAATCTGCACTAATTCGTTTGCGCGGGTTTTTCGATTATTAAATCCATTGAGCTCTAATGTGTGAGTCTGGAAATCCTGGCCGGTGATCGTTACACTAAATGACGTCCAGCCCGTAACATGATCCTGGGTTTGTACTGCATCTCCGTATAATTGCTCAAAATAACTATTTCCGCCGCTGCCGTATTCAACACCGTCAAAAAGCAGGCCGACTTGTCCATATTCACTAGATTCAAAGTTTCTGTCAACAAACATATTGTATTCACCGCTGATGGTTATATCTCCGCCTGCGGTAAATGTCAACTCCCAGCCGGCTGAGTTGCCATCGTAATAACTGTTGTTGTCAACTCCGCCAAGGTTAACTCTTAAGCTGCCGCCGGGATGCCCGTTGTTGGTGTGTGAACCATCTGCATATTGTGGATGGTTATTGCTGTCGTGAAAGCTGAAGCCATCGTTTCCTGCTGAAAAATCAGCCAGGATGTTACCGCTGGAAGGCGTTTGGAAAGTCCCTTCATTTGAAGTAGCAGAATTGTTAGAGGCATCTGCGGAGATTACACTAAAAGTATAGACTTGATTTTCACTCAGGCCGGTTAGCGTCACTTCATGCTGAGAAACGAGGTTGTTATCCACAGGTGTTTGAACCGGTGCGCTGCTGCCATCGCCAAGTACCTGAACCAGACCGGCGTAATAAATATCCGCCATTAGATCGTAGCCGTTGGAATTAGGATGTTTGCCATCGCTAAGAAGTCCGGTTTCCCAGTTTGAAACCGTTTTAAACGCTGAGTAATGGTCTACAGTACTGATTGCCTTGCCCTGACTTTGTTCGGATTGCACCAATTGTGCGATAAACCCATTGAGTGTTTCAGTTCTATCATCAAAAAAGCTGTTGTCGCTGCGAGGGACTATTTGTGACAATATCACCCAGGTATCAGGGTTGTATGCCCAGATTTTGTCGAGAGTTGCAGAAATATCACCAATCGTGCGATCGTAATCAAAAATAGATGTTACGTCGTTAGTTCCGATGTGATATAATATCACATCGGGGCTTGAAAGTGGCAACCAATCGTTAATATTAGCATCAATGGCCTCAGCCAGCCAGCCGCCATGTCCTTCGTGATCGGGATCAGGGTTAGGATTGCCATCACTGCGGGAGCCAACAAAATCAATGTCATAGCCGTCATTATCAAGTTGACCGTACAAAGTTGTACGGTAACTATTAAATGCCGAAGTAATAGAATCTCCAAGCGGCATCATTTTAATCGTGCCGTTGATTGCTATGTTAAGCGCATATTCAACCTGCGAAGTTGCGGGCTCACTTGTATTCCAGGAAATTGTAACTGTCGACGGAGAAAGCGGGTCCGCCTGAACATTACTGATAACCGGTGGATCATTGTCTGTCCCTGAATCATAATTTACAGTTAAAGTATCACCGCCAAAATTGTTCGCAGCATCCAGTGCAAATACCATGATGGAATTATTACCACTGTTGAGGGAAATCGTCGGGGTTGTCCAATTGTTGGTCCCATTCGCTGAACCTGTCTGGCCTGTCGTTTGATTTTCCCAGGAAACCGATGATACGCCGATGTCATCACCGGCGGTGCCGCCGAGAGTGATGCTGTTATTACCAACTGTTATTGTTCTTTGACTGGTAGGCGAAGTTATTGTCACGGCAGGTGGTGTGGTGTCAGGAGTTGGCGCTGCGCTCGGTGTAAAACAAACTTCAACGTTGTCAAAATAAGCTGTTACTTGCTCGTTTGCTCGTGTTTTCTGATTGTTGAATGCGGCCAGCTTCAGTGTGTGGCTACCGTTTGGTACATCAGGAATGGTTACACTAAAGGATGTCCAGCCAGTGGTAAAATCGGAGCTCTGGTCGGTTTTGTTGCCGTAAAGTCTGGCTATGTAATTGTGACCACCGGTGCCATAAAGTGTGTTGTTCAGACGGATTCTAATTTCGCCATACTCATCTCCCTCCAGGTTTTTGGTAAGGATTAAATTAAAATCACCGGTGACCGTTACATCACCGCCACCTTCTACTGTTGTTTGCCAACTGTTTTCATTGCCATCATAATAGCTGTTGTCATCGACGCCGGCAAGGAACAAGGCCAGCGCATTGCCAGGGTTACCGCTGCTGCGCAAACTGCCATCGGCATATTGCGGATGGTTGTTGCTGTCGGTATAGGAGAAACCTTCTGTTCCGCCTGAAAAATTTGAATTAATTACACAAACAGGGCTAAGATTATTGACGATAACGTCACAGCCATCCTCAGCAGTATTGCCGGCGGCGTCTGTGGCTCTCACCAAGATGGCATGTACGCCTTCGCTGAAATCAGGTGTATTCCAACTCGTTTCATAGGGAGGCGAAGTTATTAATCCGATTGAATTACCATCCACAAAAAGTTCTACCGAGGCCAGTGACTCGTTGTCAGAGGCATCAGCCGAAATTGTGACATTCCCTGCAACCGTGACATTGCAGGCAGGAGCGGTCAGGCTCACCGTTGGCGGCACGGTATCAGGTGGCAGCACTGCAGTGGTAAAATTGAAATCTGTTCCCGCCGCCTGGTTGTTACTGCCATCGGCAGATAGCGCCCGAAAATGATAGGTGGTTTCGGCGTTTAGGTTCGAAAGATTCACCAAATGCGATTGCGTTAAAGTGTTGTTGAGATTTGAAGTGGAATCGTAAGATGTATCATGACCATATTCAACCTGTGTATTGGCAGCTTCATCGGTATCCCAAGTGATAGTGACGCTGTTGTGGGTTATGTTGCCGGCCTGAACATTGGAGATGACCGGAGCGGTTAAATCGGGTGTGTAAGAAACCGTAATACTATCAGAAGAAGTATTACCGGCAGCATCAAACGCAACCACAACAATCAAATTATCGCCGTTGTTCAGAGAAATCGCCGTCGTCGTCCAGCTATTCGTGCCTGTGGCTGCACCGGTTTGACCTGTGGTTTGATTTTCCCAGCTTACTGAACTGACACCACGGTTATCACTGGCGCCACCGCCGACAACAACGCTGTTATTGCCAACTGTAGTCATGCTCTGGCTGGTAGGGGAAGTTATGGTTACAACTGGTGGTGTGGTATCAGGAATTGGCGGTGCGCTCGGCGTAAAACAAACTTCGATGTTGTCGAAATAAGCTGATACTTTCTCGTTTGCTCGCGTTTTCTGATTGTTGAATGCGGCCAGCTTCAGTGTGTGGCTACCGTTTGGTACATCAGGAATGGTTACACTAAATGACGTCCAGCCAGTGGTAAAATCGGAACTCTGGTCGGTATCACTGCCATAAAGTCTGGCAATATAGTTAAAGCCACCTGTGCCGTAAAGTGTGTTGTTCAGCCGGATTCTAATTTCGCCGTACTCATCACCCTCCATGCTTTTGGTCAGGTTTAAATTAAAATCACCGCTGATTGTTATATCTCCACCGCCGTCAACGGTCGTTTGCCAGTCGTTTTCATTGCCATCGTAATAGCTGTTATTGTCACCACCCGCCAGAAAGAGAGCCAATGCATTGCCGGGGTTGCCGGTACTGCGCAAACTGCCATCAGCATACTGGGGATGATTGTTGCTGTCTGTGTAGGAAAATCCCTCCGTGCCGCCTGTGAAATTTGCGTCGATCACACATACAGGACTGAGATTATTGACTGTAACGCTGCACCCGTCTTCAGCTGTATTGCCTGATGCGTCGGTCGCTCTCAGTAGAATATCGTGAATGCCCTCACTCAAACCAGTGGTATTCCAGTTGAATGAAAAAGGCGGTGAAGTTACTAAATCCTGCGAATTGCCATCTACAAAAAATTCTACGGAAGCCACAACATCATTGTCAGCAGCATCGGCTGAAATTGTTACCGTACCGGCAACCGTTGCATCACATGTTGGCGAGGTTAAACTAATCGTTGGCAGTTCAGAGTCCGGGGGCGATGCTCCCGTAGTAAAGTTAAAATCAGAACTTGTGGCTTTGTTGTTATTGCCATCTGCTGATAGTGGTCGGAAATGATAAATTGTTTCTGCGCTCAATCCTACAAGGTTTACGGAATGTGATTGGGTTAAGCTACTGTTGAAACTCGAGGATAAATCATAGGATGTATCCTGGCTATATTCTACTTGTGAATTGGCGATTTCATCAGTATCCCAGGTAATTGTTGCGCTGTTGTGGGTAATGTTATTGACCTGAACATTGGAAATAACCGGCGCGGTTAAATCCGGGTTGTATGAAACCGTGATGGTATCGGAGGATGAGTTGCCCGCCGCATCAAATGCCGACATAACAATCAGGTTGTCACCATTGTTCAGTGAAATTGTCGGTGTCGTCCAATTATCCGTGCCGGTAGCAGAACCGTTTTGGACAGTCGTCTGATTTTCCCAGCTTACCGATGTTACGCTGCGGTCGTCACTGGCAGTGCCGCCCAGGCTGACGCTGTTTGAATTTGCTTCATAAGAAGTTTGGGTGGTCGGTTGTGATATAGTGATGGCAGGTGGTGACGTATCTGGAGTATCTGGTGTAAAACAGACTTCAATGTTGTCGAAATAAGCAGTTAGTTTTTCGTTTTTTCTGGTCTTTTTGTTGTTAAAAGCGGCGAGCTTTAAAACATGATTGCCAGCCGTGACACCCGGGATTGTGACTGAAAATGATGTCCAGCCTGATGTATAATCTGAACTTTGATCTGTATCATTGCCAAAAAGCCGGAATAAATAATCATTGCCGTTGAGGCCGTGTGGAGTGCCATTTACCCGAACCAGCACATCGCCATATTCATTACCCTCGTAATTGCGGGTCATAAATAATGAAAAATCACCGGAAATCGTCAGCGAACCACCACCCGTGATGGTAGTCTCCCAGCCATTCTCGACGCCATTTGAGTAAGAATTATCATCTACGCCCCCAAGACTTAGAGACAGAGCGCCGCCCGGATTACCTGAAGTTGTTTCACTGCCACTGGCATATTGTGAATTGTTCTGACTGTCGGAATATGTAAACCCATTTGTGCCGCTGGAAAAGTCAGCATTGAGTACACAGTCTTCCTGTGCGAGTAAATTAGGAATTTGTGTCAAGCTTAGAATTAAAATTAGAATACTAAGTGAGAAGTTATAAAATACTTTTGGAAGTCTATTTGAAAGCAGTGCAAGATGCGATGACATAATTTGTATCCCTTTTAAAAAATTAAAATCCGGTGAAAAGGTAACGCTTAGATTGTAATTTTTTATGGTGATGCGTTTGATGTAATTTCCATTGAATTCCCCCGAATCAAAAGTTATGATAAACTAAGTTTTTTATGACACTAATACTACCTAGTATTTTTACATTCAATTGAACTCAATTGCAGAGTCCCGGTGCCAAACTTTTCAATAATTTTATACTTGTTTAAATCTTGACTTTTTACAAAGGCTTGTTTATAATTTTGATCTTATTCAAAGATAGAGGTTAAAAAAAAGTGGACAAAAAGCAAATCAGCAAGATTCTGGAAGAAATCGGAACGCTTCTCGAAATTAAAGGGGAAAATCCATTCAAAAGTCGGGCATATATGATGGGCGCTAGAACATTGCTTTCTCAGAGCGCGGAACCGAAAGAGCTGATTGAATCCGGGGAAATTCGAAATATTAAGGGTATCGGCTCAGCGTTGGCAGACAAAATTACAGAATTGGTTAATACCGGGAGTTTGAAATATTATGATGATTTGAAGACATCCATTCCGAAAGGACTGGTTGAAATGACCGCGATTCCTGGGTTTGGCCCTAAAAAAGTCAAAAAGGTTTACGCTGCATTTGGCATTCAAACCATCGAGGAATTGGAATATGCCTGCAAAGAAAATCGCTTGGCCGATCTTGATGGCTTTGGTGAAAAGACGCAGAAAAAAATATTGCAAGGCATTGAATTTCTGAAAAAATATCAGGACCGCCACCTGTTTCATCGGGCGGAAGCCGCAGCGGTTCCTTTGTTTGAAGCAGTTAAAAATCACCCAAAGGTTATTCGCGCGGAACTTGCCGGTAGCCTGCGACGAAAAAAGGAAACCATCAAAGATATCGATATTGTCGCCAGTGCAAACCCTGCGGATGTGGAAGAAATTATGGCTTTCTTTGTTTCGCAGGCAGATGTTGAAGCGGTGACCGGTCAGGGGTCAACAAAATCAAGTGTCGTTCTGAAGCAGGGAATTGGCGCGGATTTACGGCTTATGCCGGATGATAAATTCGCTTACATTCTTCATCACTTTACCGGCTCCGCAGAACACAACACAACCATGCGCAGTCTCGCAAAAAAGAAAAACATGAAAGTCAGTGAGCACGGCATCTTTAAAAATGAAAATGAATTGATTCCGTGCAAAACTGAGGAAGATATCTTTGCCTCGCTTGGTCTGAAATATGTGCCGCCTGAGTTGCGCGAAGACACCGGTGAAATTGATGCCGCAGCCGATGATAAAATTCCAAATCTGGTTGCTCTGTCAGACATGCGCGGAATGCTGCACTGCCATTCTACTTTTAGTGACGGCGCCAACACTATTGAGGAGATGGCTGTAGCAACCCGTGAGTCAGGCTATGAATATTTCGGCCTGTGCGACCATAGTCAGGTTGTGGTTTACGCACGTGGTCTGAAACCGGAGCGCGTCAAAGAGCAACACGCTGTAATCGACGAATTGAATCAGGGTTTTGATGGTTTCAAAATTTTAAAAGGCACCGAATGCGATATTATGAACGATGGTTCCATGGACTATCCTGACGATATTCTCGCTTCGTTTGATTTTGTAGTGGCGTCTGTGCATACTAATTTGGGTATGAGCATGGAGGCAGCAACCGCCCGCATTTTAGCTGCTGTCAAAAATCCGTACGTCAACATTTTGGGACATCCTACGGGGCGTTTACTGCTTGGCCGCGATGGCCTGCCGCTTGATATGAATCGCATCATAGATGCCGCTGCTGAACATGATGTGGCGATTGAACTCAACGCCAGCCCACACCGCTTTGATTTGGATTGGCGCTATTGTAAATACGCGAAAGAGCAGGGTGTTTTCATCAGTATTAATCCTGATGCCCACAGCATTGAGGGGTTGGATGACATGCGCTACGGTATTGGCATTGCCCGTAAAGGCTGGCTCGAAAAAGCCAACATTTTGAATGCGCTCTCTCTCGAGGAAATCGAGAAATATTTTCAAAACAAACGGAGTAGAATTTAAAGTTGATCATACACCATCACCTAAGTCGTATTTGACTTTCTTGCAGCCAAGGTTTATTTACATAGGTTTGGCTTAAGTATTTTGTATATTACTGTCCCGAAAATCTGAACCGACGTATTAACTTATATCACCCGATGAAACGGGTAAATATTTAGTTTACGACCATCACATTTTCAATCGAACTAATGTTTGCCGGTGTACTGCCATTGGCTTTGAGCTTAAAGCTGCTCAACATCTGTTTCAATTGTTTTGCCTGACCGGACAACTCTTCGGCTGCTGCCGCGCTTTGTTCGGCGCTGGCAGTATTAGCCTGAGTCACAGCATCGATTTGGGAAAGTGCCTGTGTAGTCTGGTCGATGCCCTGGGTCTGTTCCTGTGAGGCGTTGGCAATTTCACTAATGAGATCAGTCACTTTGGTGACACCACTGACGATTTCATTTAAAGCATCTGCAGTTTTATTCGCAATTTCAGTGCCGTCTGCAACTGTCTTTACGGTTCCTTCAATAAGGCCGGTGGTTTCCTGAGCCGCTTTGGCGCTGCGCTGGGCGAGATTCCGAACTTCTTCGGCCACCACAGCAAAACCCTTACCGTGTTGGCCTGCTCTTGCCGCTTCCACTGCAGCATTCAGAGCCAAAAGATTTGTCTGGAATGCAATTTCATCTATCACTTTGATAATTTTGGAGATGTCTCCTGAGGCTATATTAATTTCATCCATGGAGTGCACCATGAGTTTCATTTGGTTGTTGCCTTCTTCAGCCGCATCCTGGGCTGAAGCCGCAAGCTGGTTCGCCTGAGTGGCATTCTCTGAGTTCAGTTTAGTCTGCGAGCCCAGTTCTGTCATTGATGCGGAAGTTTCCTCCATTGAACTGGCTTGTTTGGTGGCGCCATCAGCAAGTGCCTGGCTGGCGCTGGATACTTCCTGAGACCCCGTGGAAACCTGATCGACAGACATTGATACCTGTTGTAGAATATCGTTCATGGAGTACAAGGTATCGTTTATGGCTTCTTTTATTTTTGAATGGTCACCTCGGTAATTGCTGGTTATGCCTTTGGTGAAATCACCTCTGGACATCTCCCCGAGCACAGATATTGCTTCAGTTATTGGAGCCAGAATATTTTCTATGGCAGTATTGAACCCATCTACCAATTGCCTGAAAGAACCTTCTGCATCACCGGCGTTAGCTCTTTCGCTTAGGGTTCCATCCTTAAGGATTTCCGCAACTCGGTTAACTTCATCAACCACAGCTTGAGCGGCTTTTAAGTTAGCCTGAGATTCAGTCATTGCAGTATTCGCTTGTTCACGGCTCTGTTTTAAATTTCCAACCATGGTAACCATAGCATTTCCGAGCACATCATCTTTGGAGGCAACTTTAACTGTAGTGTCAAGATTTCCTTCTGCAATTTGATTTGCTGTTTCGGCTTTGACTTGCAGAGAATCTTTCATTTCGGTCATAGCCTGCCCAAGTATATCAGCTTCCGATGATTTTTCTATTTCTACATCTACAATGCCCAGGGCAATTTGTCCCGCGACATCAGCTTTCGTTTTTAAAGCTGCTACCATCTTTCGAAAAGAATCGGCCAGACTACCAATTTCATCCTCAGAATTATAGTCGATTTGCTGATCCAATTCTCCCTTCGCAACTCCCTCAGCAACATGTGCAATTCGAATAATCGGGTCTGTAATTTTACGACTAAGTAGGATGCCGGCCATGAGAATCAAAATTGAGACTATGGCCAGAGTGAAAAAAAATGCCGCTTTTGCATTGGAAATAGCGTGAAAAACTTCATCGGAATCTATCTCAACGGCCAAAACCCACGGATACTCGGGCTGGTGCAGGTAAATACTGAAAATTTCTTCACCCTCAGCATTGAGTGATTTTCCTGTGGCATCACCCTGAGTTATAGCAGACATCATGCTTTCATTTTTTAATGCCGGCTTAAGGTCATCTTTTGATTTAACGACCTCTATACCATCAAGGGTGGACAGAAAAATTTTACCTGATTCACCTAATGCAAAACCATCGGCGAGAAGTTTTTTGAGATGGGCAATTTCAATTTCAAAAATCACAACCCCCAAGGCTTTCCCCGCAGCATTCTTTACCGGTTGTAAATAAAGCTGATGGAAGTGATTGTTTTCAGAAAACCCAAAAAAGTCAGTTACCTGAGGAGACGCTAATGCCGGCTTAAAATACTCATATTCTGTAAAATCTTGTTTTAGGTGAGATTCCGAAGAGTTGTTGTGGCCGGGACTGAGCACAATTCTACCCTCTGCATCAGCAATCATGATATGATGGAAAACACCCCAGTGCGATTCCTGATATTGGAGAAGCAAATCATACGCCACTTGATATTCAGCAGTTTGCGTGAAGCTTCTCTTTGATTTTGCTGAGTCAAGTATTTTTTGGACAGCTTTGCTGCTGGCGAGAGAACTGGCATTTTCCCCCACCAGCTTCAGGTGATTATCGAGCGTGCTTTGCTTCAATTTAGCGATCGAAAACATATGCTCTGAGATATTATTTTCCAACATTGCGGTGTTAGTACTTAAATTATACCAACTGCTGACAAGAAGCGGTATTAGTGCGAGTGCGAGAAGGAGTACGACCAGTTTAATTCTTATAGATTTCATAATCCCACCTATACTTTTGCTGATTATTTAGTTCAGTTTTAAATCTTTTATCAAGTAAATATATCGGCAATGGCTATATTTAAATAAGTTGTTTTAATAATCTTTAATAAGTGGTTAAGTTTCACTTAAAACAAAGGCTTAAGTGGTGTCCATCCGTAATCGTCATTCCCGAATGTTCGTGTCGGGAATCCATTCATGGTTCGTGCGTGGATTCCCGCTTAAAGCGTGCGGGAATGACGGGAAAAGGTACTTTCCGGATGGACTCTAAGTAGTATGCTGATTGGGGGATTGTCAGATTGTGGGGTGGGTTAGGTGTTAACGTGTGTAGAGTCCTTTTTGTGGGATGAAAAATGTTCTCATCCAAAATTGCTTGAGGTGATATTGGGCACTGCTTTGTTCGAGTGATTTGCCTTGATTTTTACCGTGAAGCGGTTGACTAAAACAAACAAGGGTTGGGTGATTTCCACACCCTCGGCTTCAGAGTCATTTTAAAAGTTGATCCGAGAAATCGGTTAACGATACGTCTTTTTATGTATCTTCCTCAAACTTTGGTTTTGTTTTCTCAATACATTTTTAGAAATCACCAAATTCTTTATCATCCAGGGCAATAAAATCTGATCCGCTATCTGAATCCGTTGTACCTCCGCCCCAATCATCTGATAAAACAGCTGGTGCTTCGTCAACTATTTCGACATTTGGGCTAATACTTGCAAAAGCTCTGTCAGTACCTTGAAGGCTGAATTTTCCCAACATTTGTTTCAATTGAGCAGCCTGATTGGATAACTCTTCGGCGGCAGCCGCACTCTGTTCTGCATTGGCTGTATTTGCCTGAGTTACGGAATCGATTTGGCTTAGCGCCTGGGTGGTTTGGTTGATGCCTTGCGCCTGTTCCTGTGAGGCGTTGGCAATCTCCCCGACCAGATCGGTCACCTTGGTGACGCCACTGACAATTTCATTCAAAGCATCTGCAGTTTTATTTGCAATTTCAGTGCCGCCAGCGACTGTCGTTACGGTTCCCTCAATAAGCTCAGTGGTTTCCTGAGCAGCTTTCGCGCTGCGCTGCGCGAGATTGCGAACTTCTTCGGCCACCACGGCAAAGCCTTTACCATGTTGACCGGCTCTTGCCGCTTCCACAGCAGCATTCAGAGCCAAAAGATTGGTTTGAAATGCAATTTCATCTATCACTTTAATAATTTTTGAGATGTCACCGGAGGCGGTATTAATTTCATCCATGGAATGTACCATCAGTTTCATTTGGTTGTTGCCCTCTTCAGCCGCTTTCTGAACAGAGGTCGCGAGCTGATTCGCCTGGATGGCATTCTCTGAATTTAGTTTAGTCTGTGAGCCTAGCTCAGTCATTGATGCAGAAGTTTCCTGCATCGAACTGGCTTGTTTGGTTGAACCATCAGAAAGTGATTGACTGGCGCTTGATACCTCATGCGATCCTGTGGAGACCTCCTCAACTGCGTTTGATACCTGACCAAGAATTTCATTCAAGGCATGTTGCGTACCATTCACAGCATTTTTCATAATGGAGTGGTCGCCTTTGTAATCTCCGGTAACGCTTTTGGTGAGGTTGCCCATTGCTATCTCCTTGAGCACGGCAACGGATTCATTGACCGGAGCCAAAATATTTTCAATGGCTGTATTAAATCCATCTATCAATTGTCTAAAAGAACCTTTTGCCTCATGGGCATTTGCTCTTTCATTTAAGTTACCGTCTTTAAGAAGCCCCACAACCCGATTCACTTCATCAACTACAGCTTGCGATGCTTCGTTTTGCTCTTTAAGGCTCTTAACCATAAAAGTCATAGCAAATCCCAGCGCATCCTCATCAGAAGCAAGTTCTATTTTTGTGTCGAGATTCCCTGCGGTTATACGGTCAGCTAGCTTGGTTTTGTATAACAACGCTTCTTTCATACTAACCATAGAATTACCAAGAACATCATCATCTGAATATATTTCAACGTCTACTTCCAGTATGCCTTTAGCAATTTTTTTAATAACTTCGGCTCGTTTTTTTAACACGGTTGTCATTTCAACCATGGACTGACCCAGCTCGCTCGCACTGACAACAGCCATCTCGCGAAAAACATCTGCAAGCTGGCCAATTTCATCTGTTTGCTTTATGTCTATTTTTGAGCTGAGTTCTTCTTCTATATTAATTTCGACTGCAAGATTGCCAATAGCAATTTGCTTTGCGACTTCTGCTTTGTCTTTCAATGCCTCATTGATTACTTGTGCAAACTCAACAATTTTCAAGATGGGCTTAGAAATCTTGGCTGCGACGAGAATTGAGAGAGCGACTGTTAAGCAGATGATGACTACAGTAAAGCCAAGTGCAGTACTTCTACTGTTGGTACTCTGGTCAATTGCAAATTGCATTGAACTTTCGGCCTCCCCTTTCATTTCGGTGACTAGGTCCTCCATATGGGTAACGAGGTCGTTTGCAAAGGTATCAAATTCTTCCATTGCCGGATTGCCTAATTTCGGGCCGCCTGCAATATATTGCTGCGCCATCCATTTGCCTTTTTCGTAAAAGAGTTCAAACGTTTCGCTGAACTCATCTAGTTGTTTGCTTTTGTCCGGGTAGATTCCTTTTAAGGCCGCAATATCTTTCCGAAATAATTTCGCATAATTGGCAGCCTCACCAAAACCGTCATCAAAGCCCTCTGCGCCACGGGTGGCACTGATATCCGTGAGCCACTGCCAAACCTGAAGTACGTCCAACTTGATGTCATTTGCAAAACCGGCGCCGGCATAGCCTTTGTCTCTGCCTAATTCAGCAGATTCAATGCCTCGGCTCATCAAATTCCAATTAATAAACAGTTGAACTATGAGTAGAATAAATACACTGCCAAAGGCGGCTAACATTTTATTTTTGATTGTCCATTTCATAGCTAATTGTCCTTTCTCGATGCATCGAACCTGAATTTAAATGATTCTATTTACGGTCTCTACGTGCTGAGACTTATTAAAACGCATTGTTTTGATGTGTTTAAATTATATATATAATGGAGATAATTTACATTACATCTTTGTTTTACTTCTCACTAACAAGCTCTGTCACCCTTGGCCATACTATAGATTAGATCGTCAAGAACCTGGTGCTGCTTGAGTAAAATTTTCACAGACTTTTGCACCGATATCAGCATTTATAAACGAGCCTCGTTTCTATGTTGATTTTCGATTGCTTTGTACTAAAAGTTACCAAACTCATCATCATCCAGGGCAATGAAATCTGAGCCGCTGTCTGAACTCGCCGCGTCCCCGCCCCAATCATCTGTGGAAACTGGTGGTGCCTCGTTAACCACCTGAACATTGT
>JAJDAE010000013.1 GCA_029262035.1 Candidatus Zhuqueibacterota bacterium | reverse complement strand
AGAGACTGTGTGAAAACAGCCTCATAAATAAAACCCAGAAATCAGCTTTTCTTTAACCATTTATAACTAAACTAATAAAATGGCTGGTATATTGTACTTTGATTTTGACTAAAAAAATAGAATCAAGCGATCCTATTGAATCGCAGCCATCAGTTCTTTGAAATCTACTATATTCAGCACTCTTTTCAGGTTGTATGCCAATATGGATAAACTCATTTCTGCCGACACCTTATCCAGTCCACGGGTAAGAAAATGATGATGCCCCATCCAGTGCTTAATCGTGCCGAATGGATGTTCAACCAAGGCTTTTCGAAGCTTCATTTTGTCTGGATTATTCTTAACACGCCTATCCAATTCTTCCATTACATTTTCATGAATCCAACGGTTGATATAGCGTTTTCTTTTAGCCCTTGTACATTTTGATTTAATTGCACATGTATAACATGCTTCAGTTATGTATTTCTTCTCAGTTTTACCGGAGGCAATCCTTGTCCCCCTAAATGTCATTATTTGTCCCGCTGGACATTTATAGGTGTCATTAACAGGGTCATACTGAAAATCTTCTTTAGTATACATGCCTTTCTTTTTGTTGCACGATCTGGTTGGGTGGGGCACATATGTTTCAACAGAATCATCATCACATTTCTTTATACTATCCCTTGACCAATATCCTGCATCTGCAATCGCTTTGAGCTTGCGGGCATCAAGTAATTCTTTAGCCTGGAGGGCGATGTTGTGCAACTGACCTTGATCTGCTCCAATATTGGTTACTTCATGTGTTACTACCAGCTTGTGCTTTTCATCTGTGACAATTTGCACATTATAAGCGACATCTTTGCCCTTTCTGGTTTTCATCAATCGGCTATCTGGATCTGTCAATGCTATTTGTGATTCTCCTGATTTGTCCATCTTTGACTGTAGCGCTTGATATTTCCCCCTTCTTTCACGGAGTTGGGCTATTTTATCTTTCAGTTCTTCAGAAGAGGGTGCGTTGAATACCTTTTCTTTTTCATCTTTTAGATCTAAATCATGAAGATAGGAATCGATTTTATCATCAATATATTTAACGAGTTTTTTTAGTTTGTTTGTTGTAAAGCATCTGCTGTTACTGTTACATGCGCTGATTTTGCTACCATCAATAGCGACTAACTCAGCACCAAACAGATTGAGTTTCTTGCATGTCAGAGAAAAGTCTTTGCAAACCAGTTTTAGTGCTTTTGTATTATCTTTTCGAAAATCAGCAATCGTCTTAAAATCAGGATTCAGTCTACATATTAACCAAATGAGTTCAATATTTCGGTATGCGGCTTTTTCAAGGTCTCTGCTTGAGCGAAGTTTATTTAAATAACCATAAACGTAAAGTTTTAAAAGATCTGCGGGATTATAAGGCTTTCTTCCAGTCTCTTTGGTTTCGGCGTAAGTGAATCCAAGATTTTTGAGGTCTAAGCTATTTATATAAGCATCTATAAAACGAACAGGGTTATTTTCTTGAATGTAATCGTCGATAACTTCTGGTAATAAAGTCGTTTGATTACGGTCGGTTCCTTGAATATAACGCATCAAATCTCCGGGATTAGTTGCAATAATTTAATGATTTCATGTGTTGGATTCAATCTGTTTTCACACAGTCTCTTAAGCCCCTTGCCTTACTTTTTGAACCAAATCTTTGCCCAGAAAAAATACTAAAGCTGCCCACGGCGCACCATGCAGAACCGTGTCCCACCAATCTATAAGCGCCATGCCATTTGCACCGCCGACAATCCACTTGATTTTTGCAAAAATATGTGGTTCAGGAACAAAAGGCGCCAACCCCAATGTGAGGCAGGCGATAATGACAAAAGGATATTTTTTCATTTCTCGTTTCTTATTTTATTAGAAGCATTTGTTTCGAAATTTGCTTGCTCCCCGATTTCAGCGTATAAAAATAAACGCCTGTTGCCACGCGTTTGCCATTGCTTGTTTTACCATCCCAGGAAACTGAATACTCGCCCGGCGATTTATCTTCAGTTACCAATGTCTGAACAATTTGCCCGGAGACTGTGTATATTTTCAACTCAACCAGACCGGCTTCTTGCACCATGTAATGAATGGTTGTAGTCGGGTTAAACGGATTTGGATAATTTTGCTCCAGAACAAATGTTTTCGGAACCTCACGCTGCGATTGCTCGACCGAGGTTGGGAAAAATTGTGTCTTGAATACACTCCCGCCCCTGGTACCGACGTAAAGATTGTCCTCAGCATCGATTAGCAACGCGTCAGCATTTTTATGCCATAAACCACTGTTGAGATAGGTCCAATTGGCGCCATCGTCCTCAGAAACAGCAACACCGCCGCCGCGCATTCCGACAAAAAGGTTCCCGCCGGAATCTCGTACCAGGTCTTTTACACCCAGAGTTGGTACCGAACCTGCTTTTTCCCAGGTATCTCCGTTGTCAATTGAACGAAACACCCCATCAAAACCGGACACAAGTACATCGCCGTTGGGCTGAAACAGGAATGCCGTCATATCAAAGTTCTGACCGATGCCATTATTGACTTCAACCCAGGTGGTACCCCCATCAATGGAGCGGTACACCCCGTTGCTGCGAGTGCCGGCAAATACAGTCCCTGTGGGGCTTACACCCATCGCATTTATGTTGGTACCGGGAATCGATGTTGTCAATTCCGCCCAAGTATCGCCGCCATCCGCTGATTTAAATATCGTACTATTAAAGCCGACGTAAACATCACCGGCACTGCCAAACGCAATGGAGCGAGGGAAAAAAGCGGTGAGACTGGTATCGACGTCGAACCATGTGGCGCCATTATCATCTGAGATAACAAGGTTCCCGTCTATGCCTGCAAACAGCCGACCAGTGTCGTTGCTGGCAATGAATCCCACGTTGAAGCCAATTGTGTCTATAATCGTTTGGGTCCAATTAGCACCGCCATCATTTGTGTGAAAAACACCTTCGTTGCTGCCCGCAAAAATAGTTCCGCCTGGTGTCTGCGTCATGGATACGATGTCAACTGCGGTCAATCCGGCATTCTTTGACGTCCAGTTATCTCCGTCATCGGAAGATTGTAAAACACCATAATTGCCGGTTGCTGCCAGGAGTTCTCCCGAAGGCATAACCAGAAGATCTTCGAAAGCACCGAACAGGAGTGTATCACCAGTTTGCCAGGTCAACCCATTATCCAGGGAACGAAAAAAGAAACCACCACGACCGCCAGCAAAAAGCACATTGTTCATATCGCGGGCAAAAGAACCAATACTTGAAAACATAATCACTGTGTTCCAATTGGCGCCATTATCAGAACTGCGAGCAGCTCCAATCGAGTTACCAACCAGCAACGAGTCTTCCGGAGTGACAAAAACAGTAAAAATAAACTTGTTATCAAGACCGGTACTGACTTCCGTCCAGTTGTCTCCATTATCATCCGAAAAAAAAACGCCATTACTTGTTCCCGCGAAAACATCTCCGCGCGAGTTAATGGCCAACGCCCGTACCCCTAGTTCAGTTAATCCGTTATTGAAGGCAGTCCAGCTTTCGCCATTATCTTCTGAACGAAAGACACCTGCGTTATTTGAGGCAGCAAACAGAACACCGGTCGAATCGATAACTAAGTCCCGTATGAAATGATCGGTCAAACCAACGTCAAAAACGCTCCAGGAATCACCGTTATCTGTTGAGCGTTGAACGTCTCTGCTTGTAGCCGCAAATAAATGTCCCTGGGCATTCTTTATCATTCCCTCAGTACTGTACAAAATAAATTGAGACCTTTGTGGCTGATCGATATGAGCCCAGGACTGACCGCCGTCGGTGGAACGGTACAAGCCCCCGGACGAGGTCCCGGCAAAAAACGTACCCGTGTCTGCAATTACCAGTGCATTTATATCGCCGCCATCCGGGCCGACTGACTGCCATTCAGCCGTTTGCGAATAAAGCGGTGCGAGCAAAAGAGCCCACGCGAAAAATATCTGTATAATTTGTTTCATTCTCCCCTCCTTTTAAATCCAACAATTCTTACTGAGCCAATTAGTTAAAGCCATTCAATGCATCGCATTAGCGCCTGCAAGAGATTGCCGTATTGCATCTGAATTTCATATAATTCGCCATGATATTCGGACGTAAAAATGGATTCAACAAATAACGTACCTAAGAATATTAAAATGTATTTCGTGGAGACTTTCTCGAGTTCGAGGAGAACTCTTTTGAAATGATGACAGGTTTGCTCCACGCATCACTTTTCAAGATAAATTGTGAAAATGAAACATGCAAGTTAAAACCCTAACTTCGAGATTGAACAAAAAGTGATTTTGTAAAATTGAAAGTATTAAACTTCAGGAGATAACAAGTAGCTTTGTTAACGAATGGCTTTCTAAGCTATGTCGTGACTATGGCTTCAAAAACGTGCCCTGTTGCAGCTCTTGAAAGGCCTGCTGAAGTTGTTCCTGTGTATTCATCACAATAGGACCTTGCCATGCAACCGGCTCCTCAAGTGGCTTCCCGGAGACGAGTAGGAAACGAATCCCTTGCTCGCCAGCTTGCACAGTAATTTCATCACCACGGTCAAAGAGGATGAGAGAACGGTCATCTGCCGCGACCATTGAAATAGTTTCTGTTCCATCAACACTTTCGGTTGGTACGGCAAGCGGAGCAGATGCGTCTTTGAATTTCCCAGAACCTGCAAAAATATAGGCAAAAGCGTGGCGTTTGGTTTCAACAGGAATGGTTTTGCGTTTACCGGGCGGAACGGAAATATCCAGATAAACAGGATCAGCGGCAATGCCGTCTACAGGTCCGGTGGCGCCCCAAAAATCTCCACAAATAATACGGGCTTTAGTACCATCATCTTCCGTAACCTCCGGAATGTCTGCCGACTTTACTTCCTGATAGCGTGGCGCCGTCATCTTGAGCGACGAGGGCAAATTAGCCCACAATTGAAAACCATGCATGCGGCCGTTCGGATCGCCCTTTGGCATCTCCTGATGAACAATGCCGCTTCCGGCTGTCATCCACTGAATATCGCCGGAGAAAATTTCGCCCTTATTGCCAAGACTGTCACCATGTTCAACCGCACCCGCAAGAACATAAGTAATTGTTTCGATGCCACGATGGGGATGCCACGGAAAACCCGCCAGATAGTCTTCCGGGCGTTCGTTGCGAAAATCGTCAAGCAAAAGAAAAGGATCAAACTCGGCGGGATCCCCGAACCCAAACGCACGCTGCAAATGTACGCCTGCACCTTCTAAAGTTGCCTAAGCTTTCACATTTTTTTTAACCGGACGGATTGACATGGATATTCTCCCTCACACAGCCTGTTCTGTCGGTTTCTCTTGTCTGGTTTCCTCCCCATCTTGATTCCCGTTCAAGAAATCATCAGCAGTGAGTTCGCCACCATCAATTTTTGCCAGCAATTCCTTCTGGGCGAGATAATCCTGATTTTCCACGCCGGCGCGGCTTTGGGCAATGCGCCAGGATTTGCGGCGTTCCACACAGAAAATCACCATTTGCCGCGACAGAATATGGTAGACCGGTGTGCCATCATCGGCATAATCGATGGTGTAGATCCCGCGGAGAGGAACGTACGAGCGGTGGGTTTTATCCAAATAACGGCGGTGTGTAATATCGGTCATATTGATCAACTGCAGCTTATCTTCCAGCCGGGTTAAGCTTTTAACGGCCTCTGGTTTCACGATTTTATGATGCAGCCGGAAGCGGGCCTCAGAAAACGCCCAATGTGCAACGGTGTAGTCAAACGGGGTTTTGGTAACAGGCGCTTTTTTTATGTACCAGTCATTTTTAGGGCGCGGATTGCCTTTTATGCTGAAAGCCTCCTGGTAGGTCTCTCCGAGTTGCGGATTGAAAACAAATTCCGGCATGCCTCGGCTGTCGCGAATTTTTTGTGCCTGGATTTGGGCAGCATAATCCGGTACACCGTGTTCAGGCTGACAGGTCGTAAAAACCTGGAAGAAAGCCGTGCCCCGGTAGCACAAACCATCCAAAATAGATTTATACAACGTGCCGGTATTTGCCATAGAAACCTGCGCAACGTAAGGCGAGCCATGGCCGCCAACAAAAGTCTCGGCAACAGATTTCTTTTCTGTCAACTTGCCTTCACTGGCCGCACCGGCCTGATTCATATCAAAACCACCGGTCATGGGTGATGAGTC
>JAJDAE010000120.1 GCA_029262035.1 Candidatus Zhuqueibacterota bacterium | reverse complement strand
GGGGTTTCTAAACTCTTGCAGTTTTTCAAAAACTTTTTCATCCATAGAAAGTCGCTGAATCCCTTGAGCCTCCAATTTCCTTGCAAATGTAGTTTTGCCTGATCCAATTTTACCGCAAAGTATAATTAAGTTTGGTTTCATCCTTCAACACAAATAAGGTGGGGATTCAGTGTCGCTAAATTCAAGCTCGGTACAATCCTGTCCTTTCATTTAGAAAATTTGATAAGCACAGTAATTCAAATTTGGCTCTGATTGCGAATAAACCTACCATCTCCTCGGCGCATCCTTAACCACGCGTACTGTATCCCGGGCAATCAGTAACTCTTCATTGGTAGGATAAACAAAAGCCTTCAACTTGCTCCTGTCTTTGGAGATTTCGCCACTTTTGCCTGCATACATGTTTTTGTTTCGTTCGTTTTCCAGAGTCAGTCCAAGGCATTTCAACCCACTGCATATTCTTTCCCGAATAACAGGCGCATTTTCGCCAATGCCGCCGGTAAAAACAATCGCCTGTACTTTGCCTTCCATTTCAACAAAATAGCTGCCAATATATTTACGAATACTCTTGCAGAATAGATCGATAGCCAGTTTGGCACGCCGATCCTGATTTTCTTCTTCCTCCTCCAGCAACTCACGCATGTCGCTGGTCAGCCCGGAAATTCCCAGTAAACCGGAGCGTTTGTTGAGCATTGTATCCAACTGTGAAAAATCCATGCCTTCCTTGTGAAAAAGATATTCAAGAATTGAAGCATCCACATCACCGGCACGTGTGCCCATGAGCAGACCCTCTAGCGGGGTAAATCCCATTGAAGTATCAAGGGATGCTCCCTTTTTAATGGCACACGCCGAGGCGCCGTTGCCAAGATGTAACGAAATAATGTTGACCTTTTCCGCCCTCAAACCATGTTCCCGACGATAGCGATAGCCAATATAACGGTGTGACGTGCCATGAAAACCATAACGTCGAATTTTATGGCGGCGGTACAAATGATAAGGCAGTCCATACAAATAAGAAGTTTCAGGCATAGTGGAATGAAACCCCGTGTCGAAAACCGCAACTTGTGGAATGTTTTCCCCGAGTATCTGAGATACTGCTCGAATACCCTTTAGATTAGCCGGGTTATGCAGCGGCGCTAACTCGATACATTCTTCAATCCCGGTAATTATCCCCGGATTAATGCGCACCGATCTACTGAACTTTTCACCGCCATGTACGATTCGGTGACCCACCGCATGAATGTCGGAGAGCGATTTTATTTGTTCCAGATTTGCTTCCGGGGATATCACCCAACGCAGGATCATATCTATAGCGGCTCCATGGTCTTTTAAAGGCGCGTCCTTTTTAATGGGTGGGTTACCATTGACCTGAAATGTAATCAGCGAATGACTTCCAATCCGTTCCAGGATGCCTTTTGCCAAACGGCGATCCGAGTTTTGTTCAATCAATTCAAGATCGGTTTCAATAATCTGAAATTTAACCGAAGACGACCCACAATTCAGGACTAAAATATTCATTTTTTACACAACGCTTTCTTTTAAATTTTGAACTCAAAAAACTGAAAATGAAATCCGCGCAACAATACATAATAAATCGGAAAGCTTCAAGTAAAATTCACTCTTTTTTTCAAGAAATTAAAGAGGTTAATCACAAAGAATTTCCATGGTAACTCAAATGTTTGTTACTTATGTCAAGTCCAATAGATATTCGGAAGACCTATTAAATAGTTGCATGTAAGATCTTAGGAACATATCTTTAAATAATTAACGATACATTACTTTTCCAAACAACATAACCCAACTGCAAAAAATCACTTAAGCTGAAAACAAAAGTCATAAAAATGCCTAAAGAATTACGAAAATCAGAAGAGTGTCAAAACTGTCACCGGCAGATCGAGAATTTTAATTATTGTCCACATTGCGGCCAATTAAATACCAATAAACAGGTTTCTCTTAGAAATTTGGCGAACGACTTCCTGGGAGATTATTTCACATTTGATTCAAAGTTCTTCAAGAGTTTTATTCCGCTGCTGGCGAAGCCCGGCTTTCTGACAACTGAGTATAATCGCGGTCGGAGGGCTTCATACGTCCTCCCTCTGAGATTATACTTTTTCACAACCATATTCTTTTTCTTTATTCTCACGCTGCACCAAAACATTACTAAAGACGACACAGCAGAGCAAGGAGTAGCTTTTGATTTTAGCCAGGATAAGCCCGATTCAGATAACGAGGATGACTTCTCGATCGATGGCGTACCGGCCGATTCGCTTGAGGAGGGTTTGATAAAAAAGTTTGTATTAAAAGCACGGTCACTTTCTGAACGCAGCAACGCAAAAACATTATTTACGAAGGAATTCCTGAACCAGGCTCCCAAGGTTATGATTCTAATTCTGCCGATATTCGCGCTTTTGCTTAAACTGATGTATATTCGCAGGAAAATCTATTACATCAATCATCTGATCTTTTCACTGCATGCCCATACCATAATTTTCTTGTATTTACTACTTGCAATTCTCATCCCGGGCTCGTATGTGCCTGCTTTTGTACTCATTGGTATTTGGATTCATATTTTCTTTTCCATGCGGCGCGTATACCGGCAATCTCTTCTTCTAACTGCACTAAAACTTAACGGGCTTTTGTTAATTTATACTGTGCCGTTAATTGCAGGACTCACTTTACTTGCAGTTTTGGCGGTGGTAAATGCTTAAATCTCTGGGTTAAATCAAGCGCTCGCGCAGCGCCTTTGCCACGACATCCACTTGGGAATGCACATGTAGTTTGGCGTAAATATTTTTGAGGTGGGTGTCTACCGTAAAAAGACTGCGATGTAAATGTGCGGCGATGTGCTTCTTGCTCATGCCGTTAACCAGATGTTGCAAAATCTCCTTCTCGCGGCCTGTCAGGCCATACTCTTTTTTTGGAATAGAAAATTGTGTAAACATGCTCAAAACACGGGCAGCAACTGTTGGGCTCATAGCTGCGCCGCCATTGACGACATCGGCAATATATTTTGTAAGATTTTCCGAGGTCGTATTTTTCAGCAAATAACCGGAAGCGCCGTGACAAATGGCGTTAAAAATCTTGTCGTCATCATCAAAAACGGTAAGCATTATGATACGGCTGGCCGGTGAAATTTCTTTGAAATGCTTAATGCCCTCAATCCCGCTCATACCAGGCAAGTCAATATCAAGAAGCAGTACTTCGGGAACATAATCTTTTTTAACAAATTCAATTGCATTCTCACAGGATTCAAAAGCCTGTTCGCACAAAAGCTGCTCACTTTCATTGATCAGTTCTTGAATAGATTTTCGATATAGTTCGTCATCTTCAACAACCACAATATTTATGAAGTCTTTTTTCTCTTTCATAATAAATTGTGCTTCAGCTCCACAAGTTCAGGTTTAACCATTAAGTGGTTCCTGCACAAAAAAAACAAATCTCTATAAAAACGCCATACCGAGATCATGGTATTTTCACATTAAGCGTTATGGTCGTTCCCTTAGCTGGTTTTGATTTTACAGTCAAACTCCCACCAACTGCATTTGTTCGTTTTGTAAAATTCTTCAAACCATCTCCCTGCATGTTGCCCACTGTTTCGAAACCGATACCATCATCACTGATCAAAAGTCTAAGGCTCTTATCCTCGGGCTCATAATCAACAGAAATCTCAACATTCTCTGCTTCCGCATGCTTTATAATGTTTTGTAAGGCCTCTTTATAAACCAGGTACAAATTACGCCGAAGCTCAAGCTCTGTTGTAAGCCTTGAGATTTCAGCGGCGGATGAAAATTTGAATTCAATATGCTCGAGCATTACATTGGCCGTGTCACGCATTCTGGCCACGAGCTTTTGCATACTATCATTCACCGGATTCACGAACCAGATTATGTCCCGCATAGACTCTGCGGACAAGCGGGCAACCACATTTATATCTCCGATTCGTTTCTTTTCTCCTTGATTTAATTTGCTCTTTTTAAGCAACATCTGACTAATTATTGAAATACTGCTTAGATTACTACCAATTTCATCGTGCAGATCGCTGGCAATACGACTGCGAATTTGCTCTTTTTCGACTTCCTTTTCGGCTTCCGTGGCCTTAGCCTGCAATTCTGCGGCTTCAGCACGTAATTGGGCTTCAAGTAGGCTGGCTTTTTCCTTCTCTCGTTCCAAAAGCTCAAACGCTTTTTGCTGCTGTCGTTTAATTTGCATTCTATTTAGTTGAAACAAGGCAAAAATAAAAGTCAGTACATAGAAAAGATAGGCAGACCAACTTCTGTACCAAGGCGCTAAAATTTGAAATCGAAAACTGTCCTCCCTGCTCACTGCACCATAAACATTTTTTGCCCGGACTTTAAAGCGATAGATGCCTTCATGTAAGTTCGTATAATCCTTTTTTAATTCATCCGTCCATGATGACCAATTTTCTTCAAATCCCTCGAGCTTGAATTGGTAACGATTTTCAGAAACCGCATTATAGGAAGACCCCGTGTATTCAAACCGTATGGCGTTTAAATTATGAGGGAAAGTAGCAGAACCCTTGCTGTTTTCAGAATATTTTCCCCCGAAAACAACGGAGTCCTCTTTTACAATAACACGTCGTATCGCAGCGTGAAAATTTTGAGAGGCCGTTGAAGCTTCAGGCTGATACCTTGCAATGCCCTCTGTTCCACCAATCCAGGTTGTACCATCTGCTTCAGGATAGACAGAGAAAACAATGCCTACATCTCGTATGCGTTGAAATGGCGTAGGCTGCCATTTGTAATTACCGCCAACTAAAGGTTCCGCATAGCCAAACATTCGCCTTTTATTTTTTCGTGAGAAAATCCAAACACGCTTGTCTTGATCTTCTACAATTCGGCCAATGTAGCGAACCGTATCCGCAAAAACATTTCCATAAGTGGAATCCAGGCGAAAAGCCTGGTTCTCAGTATCAAAAAATCGAATACCACGTTCGGTTCCAAACAGAACCCGGTCTCCAATGTTAAAAACGTTTACCTCCCCCACTGGTAATTGTTTTTCAGCAAACGTTGTAACTTTTGCATCAAAGAAACTATTTTGAGGTGGATGTACCAAATCTAACTTTTCAATTAAAATTGCGCCGTTTACATTTGTACCCAACCAAAACCGCCCATTGCCATCACCGGTAATAGAACGGATTTCCACGTCGATACCTTTTACACGCCCAAGGTTTTTCAAACCCTGCTCACCTTTTTTTAACACAGCGAGTCCATCTATTAAACCAAGAAGAAGATACTCTTCCGAGTTCACGGGCTGATAAAATGTAAACGATCGCATGGATGCAGTTTCTACTTGAGATGCCTCTTTATTATGAATCTCAAAAACGCCTTCGTCAGTTGCCGCTAATAAAGTTCGATTGTCGGAGAACAATTCCCATGCGAACCCCTCGATGCCGGTGACACGTTTAAACGAGACATTTTCATCATGCGCCGAAAGTTGTGAATCCAAATAAAACACACCACTATGAGTTGCAGCGTAGAGGATTCCGCTATGGCGGCAGATCGATTCAACGCCACCTTCAAGCCCGTTTTCAGAATTAAAGCGGCTGAAGGGTGTTGTGAGTTCTACACGGGCAATGCCATTTAAAAATGAAAGCCACAGTCCACCCTGACTATCTTGAAAACAAGAAATAATGGTTTGGTCGCGCAGGCCGTTGGTTTTATCTAACTTATGCAGCCACTTCCCCCTCTTATTTATGATTGCAACGCCCCCACGGATAGTACCAAAAGCAAACCCTCCATCTTGCAGCGAAGTACCACTGTAAATCATCTTTTCTTTAAAAAAGGAATCAGCTTCTGTTTCGAATGGCTCAAAAGCAGTACCATCATACAAGAATAATCCATCGGCGCGAGTGCCCACTAACAGTTTCCCTTTTTCATTAAATTGAAAAATTGTACTGACTCGCTTATCTTTAAATGTTTCCCCGCTTGGAACCTTTACAGGGGCGCCGCCTGAAACTTGCATTAAACCACTGTCGGGATCGGCATAATAAACAGTATTGCCTAATGCTTGAGAGTAAGAATGTGCTTTAATAACCCAGCTTTTAAATTGACCATTTGTCCAAAGCAATAACCGGTTTACTGTGAAAAAATAAACACCGTGTCGGGTGGCATGCACTCGCCACACATCAGCAAAATCGCGAGCGGTTTCAGAGATAAACGCTTCAAGTGAAACAAATTGCATGAATCCAACAGAATCAGGAGCCAGATAACCCAGTCCCTGTTCTGCCCCCACGTAGATAGTGTCGGTACTATCAATATCCATGGCAATAACCGCAGAGTTTTTGTCGGTTACAATGTGGCGCCAGGAAACACCATCATACTCCAGAATTCCCCAATTATTGCCAATGTAAACAATCCCACGTTTATCCTGTACGATGCCCCAATTCTGCTGGTGAGCATCGTATTCTTTGTAACCAAAATTTTGAATGTAGAAACGCCCGGTTTCATGTAAACTTGAAATTTGAGTATCTTGAGAATATAAAAACCGGGGAGCGGCGACAACTAAAGTATTGATTAGAAAAAGTAAGGCGTATGGTCTCATATTAGTCTCAATTGTAAATAGAAGGTGATTCTTTAAATTTAGTCTTTCTAAAAATTAATTCAAGATAATAAATACCGTAATCTCGGTATTTACTTTACGTTTCTTTAAAGCTATACTAACGCTGTTCATTTGATATATTTTAATGTATGACAAAACTTAATGTGGAAACCATGAACTGAAGTAAGCTGCAATGGCGGTGTTATGCGAGCATGTACAGGCAGGGAGCTTGACACTAACTCCCAAAATGCTTTATTATAATTACACATCTATCAAAACCAATTCACATTCATTTCTTTAAGGAGAACTCCATGAAAAGAAGATACATCTTCACAGCGGTTATCGTGTTAGCGTTTATGTCCGTTTTTCCAAGCCATACATTCGCACAAATTACGATTACATCTACGGACTTTCTCAACCTAATTGGTTCTAGGGAAGTTGTACTTGGAGAGAGAAATTTCAGTACCACGGTGGAGGTTGGTTCCCCGGGCGCCAACCAGATTTGGGATTTTAGAAACATGGTTATCGGAGATACAATAGTTACAGTTTTCGAATTTTTGTCTCCGGAGCAAACGGTATCAGCTTCAACTTTCCCCGAAGCTAATTTCGTAGAAACGTTTAGTACACCGGAAGAGCCCGGATTTGAAGGATTCCAATTCTATAATTTCACCAATAATGATTTTATTTCTTTAGGGGACAGCACCCGATTCTCATCGATGGGTCTGGATACATCATTAGTTTTTTTTCAAAATGATACTTTGGCCCCGCTGCCAATAGCCTTTGGCAATACCTGGATGACCTTCGAGCGGGACACCACTGGTTTTTTCCCGCTTACTGCAAATATCTCGATTGATACAAGCACGACTACCGTCGATGGCTGGGGTACGGTTCGGTTGCCGCTTGGCGACTTTGAATGCTTGCGATTGAAGCAAGAGGGTAAACTTATTAATCAGTCTATTATAAATGGCTCAATTTTTTCAACGAATACAGAAACTTTTATTGCATATGATTGGATTGGTCGAAATTCTTTTCAGCTCGCACACGTGCAAAGCCAGGACGGCGAAACGAATCCAAATTTTACAGATGCACGCGGGTTTGGAGTGTTGGACACAACCACAGCTTCCGCCCCTACCAGCGTCGAAGGGATAACTTTAATTCCATCCGCTTTCGAATTGTCCCAAAACTATCCCAATCCATTTAATCCTGAGACGGTCATTAGATATGAATTGCTCAAAAATACCCGGGTGGAATTGGCTATTTATAATTTGATGGGGCAAAGAATCCGCGGATTGGTTTCAGAAAGCCAATCGACAGGCTCATATCAAACCATGTGGAATGGCACTGACGATACCGGCCTTCCCGTTAGTAGTGGCGTTTACCTTTACGAACTCCGTACCGGTGATATCAGGCAATCGAAAAAAATGGTGTTGCTGCAGTAAGCGCTGGTAATGAACCAACAAAGGGAAAAAGATGAATGTAAGAATCTTTCAAACAGTTCTGATCATTGCGTGCCTTTTGCAGCAACTGCCTGCTACCGCAAAAGGCATAACTGAGCACCCTGTTATTAAGCCAATGCCGCGCTCAAAAATCGTTTCAGCACAAAGCAGCCTAAAAAACTTTGCTTCCTATCAATTCCGTATAAAAAAAGGCAAGAAGATTGAGAAGAAAGGGCGATATTGGCACCTGCGTTACAGAATAAAAGACACGCATGGAAAAGTTGACAGGACTATTGGCAGTGAGGAAATCACCGAGAATTACCGGGAAGCGGCGTTGGAGAAAGGCGGTAGCATTCTTTACACGGCAGGATACGCGTTGACATTCACACTGCCAAGGAAAGATGGTGGTATAACCTGGGCTTATCTCGTTGCAGGTAATGGCAGTTACGACCTCTACATTATCGATGAAAAAGCCTTTAAAAAGCAATTGACCTTTGGCGCCGAAGAAATGAAAAGGCAACTCGATGAAAAAGGTCACGTTGTGATTTACGGCATTAAGTTTGACATAGACAATGCCTCTCTTAAACTTGGCGCTGAAAAAGTGTTAATTGAAATGGTGAAATTATTGAAACACAACTCCGGATTGAAGATCGAGATTCAAGGGCATACAGACAACACCGGTTCAGCCGAACACAATTTGGCGCTTTCAAAGCACAGAGTTGAAACAGTTATAGCTTTCATGTTAACGTATGGCATTGATTCTGCAAGAATGGTTGCCAAAGGTTATGGCGAGAAGAAGCCCATTGCAGCCAACGACACGGAAGAAAACCGAGCGCTGAACCGGCGGGTAGAGCTGGTTAAGATTTGATGGAGGAATAATGAAAACGATTTTCTTTTTATTTACATTGCTGGCATCCGGCATATTTTGCCTGCCACATAATGCTATCGCACAATCCAATCAACCGGATGCCATCTACATTATTTTCGATGCTTCCGGTTCAATGTGGCAAAAACTCAAGGACGGCACTTTCAAGATAGATGCGGCAAAGCAGGTTTTGCAAGAATTTGTATCAGGTGACTTATTGGATTACCAAATAGCTTTTCGAGCCTATGGTCATAGAAATAAAGGCGATTGCAGGGATTCTGAACTAATCATTCCATTTGCTGAACCTTCCATTGCGTTTGGAAAGCTGCAGGCGTTTATGGAAAAAGTGAATCCCACCGGCAAAACTCCCATCCATTACAGCTTAATGCAAACGCTGGATGATTTCAGCGACCGCAGAGGCAACATCATTCTCATCAGTGATGGCGAGGAAACCTGCGATGCCGATCCTTGCGAATTGGTTCGAGCCTGGCAAAACAAGAATGTGAATTTGAAAGTGCATGTGGTCGGTCTAGGTTTGGAGAAAAAGGCTCGGCTTGCCATGAAATGTATTTCAGATGCGGCCGGGACTGAATATTATGATGCGGGTTCAGTGACTGAACTTGCAGACGGATTGAAGAAAATCAAAAAGAAAGCTGTGAGAACCGCTCTGATTATAAGAGGCAAGGATGAGTCCGGACAAAAAATCAGGATCCAAGGTACGCTCCGGCAAGATGGAATTGACAAGTATCAAGTGACAAGCAATGGCCGCTATCGCGTTGAAGCCGGTGAGTATCTTTTACAGGCCGGAGTCACAACTCGAAACGGTAATCTCTATCAGCCAGCCTCAAAAAAGATATCGGTTGCCGAAGATGGGAATAATGTAGTCGAGTTGCAAGTAGTCAGGCCACCCTCCGTAAAAGCGAAGTTCGTGCAGCAGGGCAAAGAGGTTCGAGGGGCTCAGGTGAGGGTTTATCAAAATGGCCAAGAGGTTTTTAAGTTTAGATGGATGGACCAAGTGTTTGTCGATCCGGGCAGTTATGAATTCCGGTCAAACCCAAATGCTGAAAACGAACTCGCTGTCACTGCTACTGTCGAACATGGAAAACGAGTCGATGTCGTTTTCAATCTGATCCATACCGTGAAGGCACACTTCAAAATGGTCGCTTCTGGTTCCGGTATTCGGTTTCGGGAAAATTACCAGCTTTGGCAGGATGGCATCAAAAAGTATAATGTACACGTCAACAACGGAGCAGTGGTTTTGCCGGGCACTTATGTTCTGCGCCTGACAAATAAATTATCCCCTTACACAGCCAGGGGCATAATCATCACTGATGCGGCCAAACAGAATTTTGAGATTGAGGTGCCGGTTGGCCACTTCACAGTGCGCTACCAAAACAGTGACGGTACACCGGCAGCTAACAAACGCTGCTTCGTAGCGCCAAGCGCTGAAGGCGACAACAGTCATCACAAAAACTCGGGTCAAAAGTACCCGTTAATCCCGGGTACCTACAACGTTGTTGGCTGGCGCGGTGAGTACGATCGCGTCGTATTTAAAATTGTACAGGGCGAAGATGTTGAGGTCATTTTAAAGGAAAAACCTTAAAACTAAGTTTCTAAAATCAAAAGCACCTAAATTAAGTTGCATTTGGAATCATCAAATAAAAGGGAAACAGCTATGAACAACCTAACAAAGTGTCTCATCATACTCTCATTTTCAAACTTCATTCACTGCACCGGTGCGGAATCTGAAAACAGCGTTGGGGCAACCAAGCAGCGCTACGGCCTCAAACAAGCTTGCATTGAATATATAACGACCGGCGATATGCTTTCCGGAACCGAAAAACTTTATTTCGACAGTTACGGCCTACGAGAAGCTAAATATACCCATCAAAAAATTAAAGTAATGGGCATAACCCAGGAAAATAAAACCGCAACATTTACCAACTTTGAAGAAGGAGGCATCATTTATACTTTTGATTTTAAAGCCAAATCCGGTACAAAAATGGAAAATCCTTTGAATGAGACCTTCCAGGAAAAAGACGCGAAAGCGCTTGGTAAGGCAATGATGGTGCAAATGGGTGGCAAAAAAGTGGGCACAGGAAAGGTGTTGGGTAAAAATTGCGACATCTGGGAAATCCCAAATATGGGGAAAACCTGGGTATGGAATTGGCTAAACCTCAAAACCGAAACCAATACCATGGGCATGAAAATGACCATAGAAGCCACTAAAATATCCGAAACATTTGACAAGAAAAAACTGGAAAAGCCGAACATCGAATACCGGGATATGGGAAATCTGTTAAAAGGGTTTAAGGGGCTGGATGCTTTAAAGAATCGAAAAAACTAAAGTTCTCCCAAAATTTGAAAACTAATACTCCTGCTAAATATATAAAGTATCTATTTAGCAGGAGTATTTTATTAGAACCTAATTCCGTAACGGTTTCCCTTTCTTCAACATAAATTCCATCCGCGCTTGCGATAGCTTTTCACCGCACAGGCTGACAAATGCCTCACGTTCCAGGTCGAGAATAGACTGCTCGTCCAACGGTTTAACCGGCGATCCCAATTGGCCACCAGTCAAAACATTGGCCAGACGCGTGCCGATCAAGCAATCGTGTGGTGAAATTTTATTGGTTTTAACCAAGTCTTGCAGACTCGACTCAATGGCCAAGCGCCCACCTTCTCCAGGTAGTAAAATGTTTTTACGCGGCTCTGGCGGTACATAAGTTTCCCGCATTTCGAGCACTGCCTTTTTCGCTTCAAACAACAATTGGGCAGAATTCAATACAATTTGGTCAGTCCTTTTTAGGTAGCCCAGTTTAACCGCTTCTTTTGCAGAAGAAGAAACCTTGCCAAAACCGATGGTCTCGAAAGTTTTTTGTACCACAGGAAATGGACCGGATCTGACTTTTGACAAACTATCCATGTTGTTGAGTAGCACACGCAGGTTGCCGCCAGCGCCCGGGATTAAACCTACGCCAACTTCTACCAAACCGCAGTAAAGCTCTGCCGAAGCTACTATTTTATCAGCATAAGCTGCGGCTTCGTAACCACCGCCAAGGCACAAATTAAACGGTGCAGCCACCACCGGGAAATCAGCAAATTTGAGCATCTGGGTGAAATCCTGAAAATCTTTACTGATTTTTTCAACGCCCTGCCAATCCTTGGCCTGGCACAATTGCAGGATAAGCGCAAGGTTGGCACCCGCAGAAAAATTGGCGCCCTGATGCCCGATGACCAGCCCTTTAAAGCCGTTGTCCTTCACCACATTTAGCGACAGTTGCAGCATATCCAAAATCGAGGCATCAATCGGGTTCATGGCTGGTTGCAGCGCACTGTGAAATTCCAGGCAAGCGACGCCATCTTCCATATCGATGATACTGGCACACCAATTTCTTTCAAGTTCGTTGCCGTTGAGTTTAAGCTGCCTCAGGCTAACAGTGTTGGCCTGCGCTTCGTGTTCGCTGTATCTTTTTTCAGCATAATTATAATACACGCTCTTTTGTGGCCGTGGCTGATAAAAAGAATCCCGGCCTTGTTCTACCATTTCCAGAACCCAAGCCGGTACCTTTTTGTTCTCCTTTTGCATGCGTGTCACGGATTTCTTTAAACCGATGGCATCCCAGGTTTCGAATGGACCAAGCTCCCAGGCAAATCCCCATTTCATGCCGTCATCCACGCTGCGGATATCGTCTGAAATTTCGGGTATGCGGTTGGCAGCGTAAATCAAAGTGCCGGCCAGTAGCTCCCAGAAAAACTTACCGGCAGCATCGTTGCTATAAGCCAGTGCTTTAATTTTATCTGCGGTATTGTGGCAGCCTCTTGCCACGCGGTAGCCGTCAAAACGAACTTTTTTCTGCGGTGAGAATTCCAGCGCATCAAAGTTGATTGAAAGAATATCTTTCCCGATTTTCTGATAAAAGCCTTTACCGGATTTTTGACCAAACAGGCCAGCCTCAAGCATATTGTTAAAAAAATCAGGTAGTAAAAAAATATCGCGCTGTTCATCTGTTTCACAAAATTCGTAAGTGTTTTTTGCCACATGCGCCAGCGTGTCCAGACCAACAACATCTGCGGTGCGGAAGGTTGCACTTTTCGGCCGACCGACAATGGTACCGGTTATCTTGTCTACTTCCTCGACGGCCAGATTCATTTCTTTGGTCAGTTTCAGCGCCAGCATAATACCAAATACACCGATGCGGTTGGCGATAAAATTCGGCGTATCCTTGGCCACAACAATCCCCTTGCCGAGTACATTTTCACAAAAGTCCGAAATATTTTTCACATAATCCGGTTTGGTTTTCTCGCCGGGAACAATTTCCAGCAAACGCATGTAACGCGGCGGGTTGAAAAAATGGGTCACAAAAAAACGTTCCTGAAAATTGGGCGACATGCCATCCATCATTTTTTTAATGGCGATGCCGGAAGTATTGGACGTCACAACCGCGTCATTTTTAAGATGTTTTTCAATATTATTAAAAACAGCATGCTTGATATCCAGCCGCTCAACTACGGCCTCTAAAACCCAGTCCACTTCATTTAATTTTTCGAGATGGTCATCATAATTGCACGGTTCAATCAACTCAGCGGATCGTGGATTATAGAATGCCGCCGGTTTAATTTTTGACGCAACTGCCTTACCCTTTTCAGCGATTTCCTGAGAAATATCAAACAACAAGGCTGGAATACCGGCGTTGGAAAAATGTGCGGCGAGTTGTGCGCCCATAACCCCGGAACCAAGAATGGCGACTTTCTTAATTTCATTTTTCATCGGTCGCCCCCTACATTCTTTCGATGATGGTAGCTATGCCCTGTCCGCCGCCAATGCACATGGTTGCGAGTCCGAGCTTGGCTTTTTTCTGCGACATAACATTTAGCAATGTAGTCAATATTCTCGCGCCAGAACATCCCAGCGGATGTCCCAAAGCAATTGCACCGCCGTTGAGATTTATTTTATCTTTTGGCCATCCCGCTTTTTCGATGACATAAAGTGAT
>JAJDAE010000119.1 GCA_029262035.1 Candidatus Zhuqueibacterota bacterium | reverse complement strand
AATCCATCATCCGGAATTACGAATGATATCTTGGTGCTTGGGTTGAATGGATTCGGATAATTTTGTTCTAACATGAAGTCGCGAGGTACGCCGGCGGTGATGTCTTCAACTGAAAGTGGAAAACCAGTGTCCCACCATACGCCGCCAGGACCGTAATAATGCAATAGAGAATCTGCCAGAGCAACATCTGATGCTTCATCCCAGGTACCCAGGTCATCACCGGAAACGTCTACACCAAAGTTCGGGAACGAATCTTTGACATGGCAGCTTGCCGCACAAGCGTTCGGCATATTGAACAGCTTGGTTTTCTCTGGTGAAATAACTTCAAAAGTATGAGAATGGATGTCATAATTAATCGCAGACTTGATTGTTTTAGGATTATGACATTTTGAACAGCGTGAAGCGCCACTGCCGGTTGGGTCGTATGAATGTTTTGTATGCGCCGAAACGATTGGGGCAATGTCATTGATATGGTTGTCATAATCTGCTACCCACTCAACCGGAATATCTGCAAAATCACCATGTGTAGCGTGGCAGGTCAGGCATAAGGTATTGTCATCATTGTCTGTCGCCACAACGAGCTCTGCACCTGTGGAATCTTCTGCGATAATTTCTTCACGAACGTGGTGTTTCCTCGAGTTGTGGACATCGTGACAATTATAGCAGGTGGCGTTACGCCATGGTTGTGAAAGATCGCCTTTGACACTTTCGTTAAAATCAAAGAATTGCTGGTGATGCTTTTTGGAATTTCTTATCGGAGATATATCAGTATTATCGCCATAATAACCACCGCCGTCCGTATACCAATCGGCAACCATATCGCCAGGCACCCAATCTGTCAAGGTGTCATCATTGTAGGCAAAACTGAATGTGTTGTTGGGCAAACTCTTGCCACGTGCATGGCAAAAACCGCACATATTGGTTGCTTGTTCTGTAGTCAAATCTGTGGCAGGGTTGATAATTTTTGTTTTGTCGCCACCGCTGGAAGCATGGTCGCCACCCGGTCCGTGACACCTCTCACATCCGGTATTCATTTGTTCTTTGAGCCCATCGCCATCAAGGTCGAAAATATTGTTGTTGGTGTACATGGCTACGGTTGTCTGGTCAATAGCGCCGCCACTCATGGTCCATTCACCGTTTGCATCTTTTGCATTAACTTGTAAACCCGTAACATGACAACCGGAACATCCCTTGGTAAAACTTCTGCTGTTTGTAGAAATGTCTGCCAATGACGAAGCTGAGGTAAATACCGGAACGTTGGTAGGAGTCCCATTATCATAGACCCAATAGTCATCAGCATGGTACAAGACATAACCATGAGTTTTCTCGTTATACTGAATTGGAGAAATATACCAATCTGCTGACTCAGCGCCTGATGCATCAGGGATACGCATCGCGTAACGCTGCTTATAAAGGCCACTACCACCGTATGTTAAATAAACACGAGAAGTAACCTCTCCGATTGTAATTGTATAGCCATCATTGGCGCTGTAGGCCAAGATTGGGGCATTGGGTTTGAAGGGGTCAAAGGCGCTGCTTATAGTATTGAAATCTAACCCGTCATGGAAATCGTCAATGCCGTTTGAGTCATAATCGTTGACGATGCCGAAATGATTTTCCATAGTCCTTGAATCATCGGTCACATCGGAATAGCCGTTTGCATGCATAGATGTACGCCAGCCGGTCATGTCGCCAAGGCCTGGATTGTTATGGCATTGCAAACATTTTTCCGGTCCAACATAGTCCTGCGCTAATGCTCCCTGTGACATGAAGCATAAGGCCAAAACACTGGTTAATAAAACGTAAAAACTTTTCACTGGAACCTCCGCGTAAAATTAAATGATTGTAGCCAAACTGTTTGCCCGGCCACCTTAATTGAGCAATTTATTTAGAGTGGTTCTAATTGCATCCTTGTTTATTAATTTGTTACCAAAATACGTAACGCCTTCCTGCATAATTTTCCCGCCTAATTCAGGGTCATTTTTCTGTGTTAGAACAATAATAGGCAGTTTAGGTCTTATTCTTCGGACTATCTTTACCGTTTTAAGTCCGTGAGCATCAGGCAATTCCAAATCGAAAAAAACAACATCAAAATCATTGTCAAGTATAGAGAGTAGAAAGTCAGCTTCATTATTTATTTCGAGAGTACTTAAGTCCATTTCTCGGAAGATGTCAAATAAACGGTCAGGAAAATCATTCGTTTTACAAGCTAGTAGGACTTTGCCTTTCAATTTCTTTTTTCCTTTTTCACAGATACAGTCAATTAGTGTGCCAAAATCTGAAAATTAAAAATCAAAGTTTTTGTTTGGAAATTTGATGTTTTAACTGACTTATAAACAGAAGTTTAAGTCTTTGTGGTTTGCGGGATGAGAGACAGATAGAATTGAGGCTTAAGTTTTTAAGTGAGACAGAGATGCCCCACATAATTTGCTGGAAAAAGTATAATACGCTAATAAATAATAGCTTAATACAAGTGAGGCGTTGGAGTCACTTGTGGGATCGGCATGTCCCGGTATTTTCAAAACGGAAAATGGGTGCAGGAAAAAAACAGCCTGCACCCATTCCGGACACACTTTTTTATTATAAAGTGTGGAGGTTTATTTAATTAATACCATCTTCTTAACTGTGGCAAAATTGTTTACATATAATTTGTAGAAGTAAACACCTGATGGCAAACCACCGGCCTGTACCGTTACATTGTGAGTCCCGGCTTCCATATGATCATGGATTACGGTCATCACTTTTTCTCCAACTGCATTGTAAACTTCTAACTCAACATTTCCAGCTGCCTTCAATCCGAATTTGATTGTTGTTGTTGGGTTAAACGGATTCGGATAGTTTTGTTCAAGGGCATACTCCTCAGGAATTAGGCCATTGGACTCAACGACTGAAGTAACTGTAAGTGTGATTATGCCGGAAGTCTCACTTCTATTGCCGGAGAAATCAAAAGCAGCTATACTATAATAGTAGCTATTGCTAACCAGTACATTCTGATCGACGAAGTTATTTTCAGTAACAGTGGCAATTGGTTCCAAGCTGGCAGGGTCAACAGTCGAAGACTCTGAGCGATAAACTGCATAATATTTGAAGTCTTCATCAGCAGCTTCGTCCCAATCCAATGCAACACCGTTTTCAGTTTCGAGTCCGGCAAGACTGGTTGGTACATTTGGTGCCAGATTATCAACCGAGTAGCCATAGGCTTCTTCTGTTTTAGCGTAAATTGCAGTAACATTTGTGTGACCTGAAACTACGAATGTTGACATAACGGTATCACCATTTGCAGCATCATAAAGTGTTGGTACTACCGTGCTGTATTCATCCATTGTGGCTGCAGGGACGGAGCCAACAAAATCCCACAGTTCACCTTCTTCCAGTACCAGTTTCGTGCCAATGGCTAATGTTGCGACTTCTTCAGCGCTGATATTGAGAGAAGTTAAAGCGTCTTCTGCTTTAGTAGACATATCATCTACCTTGCGCCATAAAGAATAATTGCGAACAGGATTGTCACTCACACCGTCACCGCCGAAACGAGTCCAGGTAACGCGAACTTGTTTACCTTGGTCATTTGGAACGTCCATGACTGAGGTAATATCGCCTTCGGTCAAAACGCCGTAGGTCAAGGCCGCTTCGGTCAGTTTCATTAATCCCATTGCAAAGCGGAAGTTATGCGCACCGTGTGAACCATCATCATGAATATAAGCATAATTGAAGAGTGCGTTTAATTGAATTCTGGAATATGTATCATCAGGGTCATCCTGAACATCGGCACTACCAACAGGAGGCAACAACAGTGCTACTTTTTCCATTTGACCATCTAATTCGTCCTGGTAGCCTTCAATGGTGCCGTCACCATCATAGTCTTCTGTTACAACGATGTCGTTGTACGCTTCCATCTCGCCGTGACAGCGAACACAAGCAGCCACGTTTTGAACTTCAACGCCTTCAACATCTGCGCTCATCGCCCATGAATGATCGCCGATCTTATCACGTCCGGGTTCGCCGGAAGCGGGAGTTGCAAACATATGGCAATCCACGCAGGTATTTTCCAAAGCATCTTTGTGGGTAGAATTTGGTACAACCATACCCCAGGTAATAACGTTAGCGCCAAATAGCATATCACCCTGGTTGCTGTGATGCGGGCCAAAATGACGGTGAGGATCTTGAGCATAAGTGATGGCCTCACGACGTCCAATATGGCAGTTCACACAAAGTTTGCCTGTGCCGCCTTTTGAGATCACACTTCCGTCGCCCAGAGTCACATCGGTTTGTTTGCGAATCTGATGTTCACCACTTTGGCCTGAGTGTGGATCGTGACAAACGGCGCAGGAAATATTCTGATTACCGGTCTTTTGAGCCAGATCGCTGGCAGGGTCAACTTTTGCAATGAAGCCCCAGCCGCTGTGGCAAGGTGCACACGATGAACTCGTGCCACGGGCAAAACTGGTACCGGTACCATGTCCGGAAGCTTTCCACATGGTATTTCTACGATGATAATGCCCGTCCTCATGGCATCGACCGCACATGCCTTCTTCCAGAGAAATATCTGTTTTAGACTTATCACCTTTATGCAAACTACCGGGACCATGGCAATTTTCACATTGAATATTTGATTTTGTTGCAACTGTTGGAAAATTGGTTACAATATTATCCCAATTGCCTGAAACTAAAGTATCAGGGAAAGTCCAGCCGGCTGCGGTAGCGACATCATCAAAACCGCCGTTTACTGCAGTTGTGTCGTAACCAACGGTATGGCAGTCAACGCAGCCTTCATTATAATGACTGCTTTTTATACCATCAACTGCCTCTTCCAAAAAGGATGCGTGACCGGTTTCCATCCAGGTTGTAGTATTACCTCCATGGCAGTTACCGCACTGACCATCTGGAAAACTTACGGGAGTAGCACCACCCACTGTGCCTACGCCGACATATTCAGCTGCTGTTATAACTACGCTGGTCGTAACGCCGTCAACATCCAATTGGATTGAATAATCACCAACGACATCCGGACGAAAAGTAGTACGAATTTTGTCCGTGCTATCCAGAACTACAGTAGAACCTGTTGGTTGACTTGCAATGGACCAGGTAACACTGGTTATGGTTGAATCAGCAGTTGCTAATAAATAGACTAATTCACCATTACCCACAACCGACAATCCGGTAGAAGGTGGGGTGGTTCTTTCGGCAAGTTGAAGCTCCCACGGGCTCCAATGTTCAACAACAATGGTTGCTGTTTGCGCAAACGTAAAAGACGTCATGCATAGTAAGCACCCAATGGTAAAAATTAATTTTGAAAGTTTCATAAAACCTCCGCATCAGTAAAATGGTTTTAAAGGTGGCTATCCAAACTGTTTGTTTGGGGTCACCTTTAAGCGTTACTTAGTTAAGCAATTTATTTAGAGTGGTTCTAATTGCTTCCTGGTTTATTAATTTGTTACCTAAGTACGCAACACCTTCCTGCATGACCTTTCCGCCCAATTCGGGATCGCTTTCTTGTGTTAATACAATTATGGGCAATTTTGGTCTTATCCTTCGTACTATCTTGACGGTTTTAAGTCCGTGGGCATCAGGCAGTTCCAAATCGAAAAAAACGATATCAGGGTCATTGTCCAGAATGTAGAGGAGGAAGTCGGCTTCATTATTTGTTAGGAGGGTGGATAAGTCCATGTCCCGAAAGATGTCAAACAGTCGGTCAGAATAATCATTCGCTTGAAAAGCTAGTAGAACTTTGCCTCTCAATTTGAATTTCCTTATTTTTTATTATGGCACTTCAACAAACGTGCCACAATTTAGTATCAAAAATTAAAAATCCAGATATTTTAATTTATAGACTTAAGTTGTTATATAAACAATAGTTTGAGTTTTTGGTTTTGTAGATGAAGAAGATGAAGCAAAGCCAGGTTCAGGCTAATGATGGGACACAAATGCCTCGTTATTTTTCTAATAAAATCACATAATGATTTGATAAAGTTAAACTTAAAACAAGTGAGGCGTAAAAGGCACTTATGAGATCAATATGTCCCTGTGTTTTCCAAAACGGAAAGTGGGTGCAGGAAAAAACGAATCCTGCACCCACTTATGACATTTGTTATTATAAAATGCGGAGGTTTATTTTAACAATGTCATTTTTTTGGTTTGACTAAAATTTTGAGACTTAAATCTATAAATATAAATCCCACTCGGCTGGCTCCCCAAATCAAAACCAATTTTGTGAACACCTGCCTTGAGCACTTCACCGTTTATCAATGTTATTACCTCACGTCCCAGGATATCGTAAACCTTCAAGTTTACTTTTTCCTGCTGCGGTAATTTGAATTCAATAGTAGCGCCCGGATTAAACGGATTCGGGAAATTCTGTCCCAACTCAAAGTTATCCGGCATAAGCCCGTAATCAGACTCAACAGAGGTGACATTGAGGCTGAGTTTTTGCATCTGTTCCGCTGTCATCGGAGTTCCGAACAGCATGTGAGCATCGTCTGCACCGGACTTGAGGAATTCCCACTTGGCCGGATCCACGGGTTTGTCAATGGCATCGTGAACATCACCGGTGAAGGTGACGAAGTCGAGTTTCAGTGATGTCTTCCAATCCGGCGGTACCGGGATAACACCCTTGGTGTTGACGAGTTTGCTCTCAGCTGTATCCCACTGAACCACGGGAATTTCACCGGTATTATTGTAACCTTGTACGATATCCGTGTTGTGGCAATCGTTGCAGGTTCGGCCTTCGGCTGTTACAGTGTGGCCGCTGAAAGAACCGACCGCATAAAAAGTTGTGTCACCGAATGACAGGGACTGGTAACTTGCCGTTGCGACTTTTTGGTGTTTTTCGCTGTTGATCAGCATGACGAAACCGTTCATAGGCGGCGGACCATAGAACCGCTTTTTGTGTGCTTCAACCTCGGTTTCAAAGTGGCAGTTATAACAACTCACAACCGTTTTTACGTGGCAGGCATTACAATAGATGTCGTCCTTGTGCTTGTTGTGTTCCGGGTTGCTCGACAGCGCGTCTTCCGGATGGCAAGTGGTACAGAAAACTTCCGTTGCCCCGGGTTCGTTCATCGAAGCATACTCCACGCCGTCGCCATGCATTTCTTTTGATGAATGGCAGTCGGTGCACACCATGTTTTGATCATCGCGATGCACATCATGAAACATATCCGCAACAGCCGGATTCGGATTGGCGGCTAATCCAATTTCCGCTCCCTGCCGGCCATGGCAGCCCAGACAGACTGATTGTGCCGGGGTGTCGGCGGCCTGTATGTGGCAGTCCTGGCAGCTTGGCTCATAGGTAGCGACGTCCACCGGTGTGCCATCTGCATAATTAGTTGCGTGGCATCCGAGACACGGCAGCGAATCCATGGGAACACCGGTCAACTGCATAAAACCGTCATCGGCTTCGTACCAGGTGGTTTTACCGACACGGGTGCCGTGCAGACTGGTTGCAAAATCCGAAACAACAGGCATTGCCAGTTTATTGATTTGTTCCTGCGTCAGCGGCGAATCGAACAGCATGTGCTGAGCATCCGGGCCGGTTTTCAGGAACTCCCATTTTGTTGGGTCTACCGGTTTATCAATCGGATCATTCACATCGCCAAGGAAATTAACGAAATCCATTTTAACAGTGGTTTCCCAATCCGGAGGAATCGGAATCACACCTTTGAGATGATTGAGTTTATTTTCTGTGTCATCCCACTTGGTCACCACGATCTCACCGTTGGCCTTATAGTCACGTATATTTTGAGAATCATGGCATTCGTCGCAGTCGCGCGCCTTTTTGGTTACGGTGTGTCCGTTGAAGGACCCAAGCGCGTAAAAGGTTGTGTCGCGATAGGAGAGAGACTGATAGGATGCCGTGGCCACTTTGCCGCCATGTTTGGCGCTGTTTACCAGCATTACAAAACCGTTCATGGGCGGCGGACCGTAAAAACGTTTTTTATGCGCCTCCACCTCGGTTTCGAAGTGGCAGTTGACGCAGGTCATAACTGTTTTTACATGGCAGCTATTACAATACAATTTTTCATTATGAATGTTGTGAGCGGAGTTTTTTACCAGGTCATCCTCTGCGTGACAATTGGTACATAATGTCTCCGTGGCGCCTGGCTCGTTCATGGAGGTGTACACCGTTCCATCACCATGCATTTCTGTCTGCGTGTGGCAGTCGGTACAGATCATACCATAGTCGTCGCGGTGAACATCGTGGAACATATCCGCAATGGCCGGATTGGTGCTTTTCGACAGACCGATTTCAGAGCCTTGGCGGCCGTGGCAGCCCAGGCATGTCGTTTGAGCAACTGTGGTGCCTTGAGAAAAATCATGACAGTCAGGGCAACCGGGTTCATAGGTTGCCGCATCAACAGTGTCACCATTGGCGAAAGTGGTGGCATGACAATCGAGGCATGGCAGCGAATCCATGGGAACACCTGTTAATTGCATGAAACCATCGTCGGCCTCGTACCAGGTGGTTTTGCCAACCCGGGTACCGTGCAGGCTCGTGTCGAAATTACCTTGAGCAAGAATAAGCGTTGGAATAAGCAGACTCAAGATTAAAAATAATAATAGCGTACGTTTCATAAAACAGACTCCTTTCAAGTTATTTAAGCTGATTTAATAATTCATTTACTGACTCAAGATCAGGTGATATTTCTTTTGCCTTCTCAAAAAACAGGCAGCTATTGTGATTGCCGCAAAATAAATCCAGAATGCCAAGTGCGATAAAATAATCTGCCTGGTTTTCCAATTTTGGTGGATTTTTTTTCCAATCTTCAAGCAGTTCGGCGGCGGGGCAACCTTCATCGACGAGACTATCTATAAAAACCAAATTCGAAAACTTTTTTGTGAAAACTTTTAATTTCTCTATTGCGGCGGGCAAATTGTAATTCGCGATGTAGGAGATGATCAGCTTGCGTGCTACACTCAAGTCCTCAGGATATTTTTTTGATGCGCTCTCAAGGCTGGGCATGGCTTTTTTATAATTTCCTGCCATGAAATATTGATTGCCAAGCATCCTGTCCATTTTGAGAAATCCAGTTGATTATTTTCACAGACAGGAAAAGCAAGATCAGTACCAAACGCGATA
>JAJDAE010000118.1 GCA_029262035.1 Candidatus Zhuqueibacterota bacterium | reverse complement strand
TTCAACGGGAATTATTTCCTTAGACATTTTACCGGAAGTCCAGGCGGCATTTGCGCGAGACTGGCTGGTATTTGCATATTCATCTACTTCCCGGCGGGAAATCTGATAGCGCTCAGCGAGGTTTTCAGCGGTCATCCCCATTTCACAGCCACAATACGAATCCAGCAGCGACTCCCACAAAAAATCTTCCATTTTACTATGATTTAAGCGTAAGCCCCAACGCGCATCACGAACAACGTAAGGTGCCTGACTCATACTTTCTGTGCCGCCAACTAATGCGCAATTTATTTCATGCTGTCCAATCATCCGCGCGGCTTGTACGATCGCCTCAAAACCTGACCCGCATAAACGGTTTACAGTTAGCGCCGGAACATGTTGCGGCACACCTGCCTTCAACCCAATATGGCGAGCAAGATAAATGGCATCGGGAGATGTTTGCAGCACGTTACCAAAAACAACATGCTGAACATCCTGAGCTTTCAAGCCCGACTTTTCGATGGCGCCTTGTCCGGCAAGTACTCCCAGATCAGTGGCACTATTTCCTTTTAGAGAACCGCCAAAAGCACCAAATGGCGTTCTTACACCGGATAAAAAAACAACATCTTGTTCCTGCATCTTAACTCCTGTAGATAATATTAGCCAATTGAATCTATAAAATATAATTAATGACTGTTCTTATCTTTTATTGATAAAAATCCCACTTTTGCCGCCGGTTTTTTTTAGCAATTTAATCTTTCCGATTTCAATGCTTTTATCAACCGCCTTGCACATATCATAAATTGTTAAAGCAGCAATTGAAACTGCGGTCAGAGCCTCCATCTCAACGCCGGTTTTGCCCAGGCACACCACTTGGCTTTCTATACAAATACCGGTGTCTTCTAATTTCAGGCTAACATCAACTTTGGTTAACAGTAATTGATGACATAGAGGGATAAGTTCGTAGGTTTTCTTGGCAGCCATAATGCCGGCAATTTTAGCGATTTCCAGCGGGTCGCCCTTTTTTATTTGATTTTCCTGAATGAGTTTGATGACTTCTTTTGAAAGAGAGACGTAGCCTGAGGCAACAGCTTCCCGAACAGTATCTAATTTTTCGGTCACCTCAACCATTTTAGGTTGACCTTTTTTATCGTAATGACTGAGTTTCTTTTCTGACAATTTTTATCCTGGCTTAACTTTCCGGAATTTGGGGAGTTTGGAAAAGTTGGTTAGTTTTCAAGCCGTTACCTTAATATTTTCCCGCAGCTCTTTTATATTTGCTTCCATCACTTTCTTAAAGTCTCCGGTCTCTGCGTATATTTTGCGTTGCCTTTTATAGCTTGGTCCATCTTTGACAATGTCTTTAATCCCCATCAGCTCTTTATGGCTGCCAAGCCGTTTGGCAATGGGTTCCAAAATTTCGAGCAATTCATAAATATCCTCAGCAATGGGCTTCAAATTGCCATGGTCATCAACAATAATTTCAGCGTCAACCGACCAGCGGCAAGCCCGCCATTTATTTTCGCGAATAATCCAATGCCGATGCACCGGAATATACGCACCTTCATCGTATTGTTCGCAAAGCCAAACAACCAATGCCTGGATTAGGGCTGTGACTGAGAAAACCTCACCCAGTGTTGACAAACCATCACAAACCCGAATTTCAATCGTTCCAAAACCAGGGTGCGGACGAATATCCCACCAAACTTCTTGTATGCTTTGAATCGCTTTTGCATTGACCAGTGTGTTTATAAAACGTTGAAATTCTCCCCAATTTAATAAACGGTAGGGCAAACCTGCGGTTGGTAGCGTTTCAAATATTTTCACTCTGGTCGAGGCCAGTCCTGTATCGATATTATCAAAAAATGGAGAACTTGCTGAAAGCGCAAGTAAATGTGGTAAATAATTTGATAAGGCGTTAAATACAGTAATTGCCTTTTCCCCGCTCTGCACGCCAACATGGACATGAAGTCCAAAAATCATCAATCTCCGCGCAGGCCACTGACACCGATCAATCAACATGTGATAGCGATCTCTGGGGGAAATATCCTGCTCATCCCATTTCGCAAACGGATGAGTTCCAATGCCAGCAAGCTCATAACCCAACTTATCGCAAGTTTTTATTAGAGATGCCAATCGCTCGGTAAGATCAGTGGTTACGGCCGTGATATTAGCACAAACATCTGTATTGAGTTCTATAGTCGACTGAATTAATTCAGGCTTGATATGTTCGTCATCATCTGCATTTTCCATGATTTGCTGAGCACCTGAGACGAGGTTTTTTGTTTCGGGATCAATCACTTGTAGTTCCAACTCAACACCAAGTGTTGGGTTGGGAGAGCCATTAAAATGTAGCTTCATCCATCCTCCGGTTAATTGTGGCTGAGGTTAAATTTAGAGAAAATATTGGATTTTGTCAAATACAAAAGCTGATTAAATTGTCATTGATTACAGTTTAATAATTCGAAGGTGGGTGATTGTGGTTTTAATGTTTAATAACATAATTTATACTTCTCCGTACCTGGTCATTGGAGACATTATCAAAAACTTCAACTTTCCCAATTTGAGTGGGCAAGGCAAAACGCAATTTTCCTTCAAGGGCCTTTTTGTCAGACTGCATAAATTCCAAAACAGAGTCCGGATTAATTTTAAGTTTTTTCTTGAGGTTAAAAATTGAAATCAGGTTGGCAATTCTTTCAAATTCAATTTGCGAAAGAAGTTCCATTTCCAGAGCGATTTTACTTTCTGCCAACATGCCAACCAACACAGCCTCGCCGTGTGAAAGTATTTTATATCCCATTTCTGCCTCAATGCCATGGCCGATAGTATGCCCAAAATTCAGAATCATACGTAAACCAAATTCGCGCTCATCCTGCGCGACAACCTCAGCTTTAATCTCACAACTTCGCTTTACCAGATAGGCGATAGAATCCATATCAAGTTCAAACACAGAGTTTATATTTTCTTCAAGAAAAGAAAACAACTTCTCGTCCCAGATTACGCCATATTTGATTATTTCCCCGAGGCCGGAACGGATTTCCTTTTCAGGGAGGGAGTTAAGAAAATCCAAGTCGCTCCAAACCAGTTTTGGCTGGTGAAATGAGCCTATCAAATTTTTTCCCAACGCGTGATTTATACCCGTTTTGCCGCCAACACTTGAGTCGACCTGAGCCAACAATGTTGTCGGCACTTGGATATAATTGACGCCACGTTTATAAATTGCCGCAGCAAAACCAGCTAAATCACCCACAACACCGCCGCCAAATGCAATTACCGCTACATTCCGATCACACTGTAGTTCCAACATTCTGGATATGATTTGGTCAACCCCGGCAAAAGATTTGGATTTTTCACCTGACGGCACAACGATAATGTCCAAGAGTTCAACAAAACCTGCGAAACCACGTTCAATTAAATCCCCATAAATTTTGTAAATATCTGAATCAGTAACCAGGACTATTTTTTTGGAAAAATCATAAAGCGAAAGGGTTTCACTGAGTTTATCAAATATTTTCTCGCCAATAAAAATCGGATAGGAATTGTCTCCAAGTTCAACTTTTAGGTTAATCATCGAGTTGTAATAATACCTTTAGGGTTCCCGGAGATTTCGCCCTTTCAAATGCTTCCAGGACTTTCTCAAATGGATAAACAGAGTCTACCAAAGGGCTGGTTTGAATTTGATTTTGCTCAAGTGCTCGAATGGCAGGCTTAAACTGACCACACCGGGAGCCAACGATATTTATTTCGTCAATAACTATTGGCGCCGCATTAATTTCAAGATTGCTGGCAAACGTACTTTTCAACACGAATGTTCCACGCGGTCGCACAAGAGACATTGCAGTTGAAAAGCCCGACGGAGAACCTGAGGCTTCAACAACAATATCGAACTTTTCTAAAATCTGTTTATCTTTTGGGATGGCATTAATGCCGAATGAACGTGCGAGCTCAAGTTTACTTTCATGCTTCCCTACAAGAATAAGCTCGGCACAAGTTAGTTTTAAAACCTGACAAATAAGTAATCCAAGTTTACCATCGCCAATTACCGCAATTCGCTGGTCGGGCTGAATGTGTACTTGTTCCAAGATTTCAAATGCTGCGGCGATTGGTTCTACAAAAACGGCTGCTTCGTTTGAGATCGAATCCGGTACTATCTGCAAATTTTCATTTGGGATTGCCATATACTCTGCAAAAACACCGGCCTGATTCACAATGCCTAACACCGAGCGATTCGGACAATGACGGCTCAGGCCTTTACTACAATAATCGCACCTGCCGCAGCCCAAATTAATCTCCCCGCAAACTCGTTTACCAATTAATTCCGGCTGACTGGATTCTTCCACCACACCTACGAATTCGTGCCCCAGAATTCCGTTGAAACCCATATAACCCTTTACCAGTTCAATATCGGTATTACAAATACCAGCCATCTTAACTTTGACCAAAGCCTGATTGTCTGCGGGTTTGGGCAGCTCAACATCTCTTAGTTCAAGTACGGTGTTTTCTAAATATAATGCTTTCATAAATACTTTTTGGATAAGGCGATTATCTATTTACATAAGATAATTGTTTTGGTCAAGGTGTTTGGTCGTTAAAACTAAAAAGGCTCTTAGAAAAGAGCCTTTTAATAGTTTGTTAATTTGAATTTCGTTTTCGGTGCTTAAAAATTAGGGAAACCCCAATGAGAATCAACACAATCGGCGAAAACTTTTGCCAGTCGAACCGATAAAATATATATGAAAAATCAAAAATAAATATAAGGCCAACAAAAGCTGCTATAATGCCCATGAACACTGACCCCATACCTTCACCTTTTATAGCTGCTTGTGCTGCGCCTCCAGCGCCAAAAGCAATTAAAAATATTGGCCAGTAGTCCCGCAAATGGTAAAAATCAAACTTCAGATCAAAAAGATTATAATTACGAATAAAGAAAAAGAATCCTAAGACAAAAAGCACAGTAGCTGGAAAAATTAAGGACGTGTCTTGCTTGCTTGAATAACTGATGAAAAAAATGCGCTTAAACCCAGCATACCGAGAGGAAAAACAATATTCCAATCGATTGAGAATATGTTAAACTGAGTAAGAAGCAAATACAAACCCACCACAATCAGAATTACTCCAGGCAAACCGGATTTTCTTTGAGCTGTCATGATGTTTGCTTACTTTCTCCACTATCTTTGGGCTTCTTTGCTTTAGACGCCGGCTTGGTCTTGGGTTTTGCCTTAGACTTGGGTTTATTGGAAGCACTTTTTACGGTAGTAGATTTTGCAGTGGTTGTTTTTTCTGACCCTGAAGGACCGGAGGCCTTAACATCAGCTGGTTTAACTTTGGCCGTTTCTTCATCTTCTTCAGGTACAATAAAAATCATGGCAGCATAGACGATGACGCCCGTGAAAAAACCGCTACCAATAGTCAAAAGCGCAAAGCCAATTCTAACCACCGAAACATCCAAGTTCAAATATTTTGACAAACCACCGCAAACACCCCCAACCATTTTGTCATTTACTGAGCGTGTTAGTTTTTTTTCCATTTTATTTTCTCCGGATTTTTGTTTTGATGTCTCCACACCATCACTTTTTTCTTTTCGGGTTTTCATAATATAAAAAATACCAGCCAAAATTAAGGCGACTGGAAGAATGAACTCAAAGTCGAAACCAAGAAATGACCACGGATGCCAGTGCCAGTCATAATAAAAATTATCATAGTCCCACCAATAAAACTGACGTCCCAGAATGATAAACCCCAAAATGACAAACATCGCACCCCAAATAAACGTTGCCTGATTCGACTTTTCTTTCGATGATTCCTCCACAGAATCGTCCTTGGGTACAATAATCCATGCAATAATGTACAAAGGTACTCCCAGGCCGCCAAGAACAGCAGCCAGAATAAACACTACCCGGACAACTATCGCATCGACATTAAAGTACTTTGCAAGCCCCGAAGCCACACCGCCTATTACCCGCTCAGATTGAGAACGATACAACTTTCGTTGCACTTGGTCTTTGTCAGATTTAATTTCAGCCATTTTATTCCTTATAACTTTTGAGAAGAGGTTGTGATTTCCAACAAAGTAACGTAAAGAATGCGGTTTAAGTTTCCGGGCTAAGAGCGATAATCACTTTCTATCTTCATTATTTTATTAACTCTTCTTTCATGGCGCTCAGCGCCGTAACTTGTTTCGAGCCAAACCTTAGTAATTTCTTTAGCGGTTTGAGAGTCCGTAATCCCGCTGCCCAAAGTCAGAACATTTGCAAAGTTATGTTCGCGGCTATTCATGGCAACTCTAACATCATAACATGCTGCTGCGCGGATACCAGGGACTTTATTTGCGGCCATAGCAGAACCTACACCAGCGCCGTCGATTATAATGCCAACCGAGGTTAAATTTTCCGAGACTCTTTTTGCGACGGCGTGGGCGTAATCAGGGTAATCGACTGAACTTTTGGAGTAGGTGCCAACATCCTCGGTTGCATAACCACTATCTTCCAAAAGTTTGATTAAAACTCCTTTTAATTCAAAGCCACCGTGGTCGGCTCCCAAAACTATTTTTGAAGGCTTCCGGGTTTCAGAATTAGTTTGATTTGCACCTGGAGAAATTTGAATAGATGACCGGGAAACAATCTTAATTTGGTGATATTTTGCCGCATCCAAAGCAGCAGGAGTAATGACACATCCTTCATCAACTATGATTTGTGAATTTTTATTTTTTTTTGCAGCAGTAACATCATATTCGGTTAACAATTTTCGCATAGATGTTAATTCTTTCTCTCCTCTTCACGCAACATCGGCACAAACCGAACAGGGATTCTCACGTCTTTAGAATAGTTTTCTTTATTGACTTTTGTCACGAGTATCAACTCCTGCTCACTATCTCCAACGGGGATTACCATTTTCCCGCCAACTTTGAGTTGCTTGATCAAAGATTCTGGAATATGATCTGGAGCGGCAGTAACAATAATTCGGTCGAATGGCCCTTCTTCAGCCCAACCTTTATAACCATCACAATAGCGAAGCCGGATATTTGTTAACCCCATTTTCTTAAAGCGCAACGCGGCCTGGATCACAAGGTCTTCATTAATTTCGACGCTGTAAATATCCTGTACAATTTCGGCTAATACAGCAGTCTGGTAACCAGAACCCGTGCCAACTTCAAGTACCTTTTCATCGCCCCGTAATTCCAAAGCTTCAGTCATGTATGCCACAATAAAAGGTTGGGAAATTGTTTGATTTTCCCCAATTGGCAGTGGTGTATCATCGTAAGCGGAAGGTTCGAGGTTCTCCAATACGAAACGATGTCGTGGCGTTTCGGCAATCGCCTTCAAAACAGCAGGGTCTTTAATACCACGAGCGACTATCTGGTCTTTTATCATTTTCCTTCTCGATAAAAGGTACTTTTCTGTATCACCTGGTCTTAATTCTAGTTCTTTTTCAAGATTTACCACGTTTTCCTCTCCCCGATTAAACCGGCTATTATTTGAATATAACCAATAGAATTTATTTTATCAAGCTTTGGATGTGATCATGAACACTTGACGACAAAACTTCCAGGTTATACCCCCCTTCTAACACAGAAACAAGACGATTATCACATAAGTCTGAAGCCAAGACTTTAACGTATTCTGTCATCATTTTAAAACCGCTCTCCGTTACATTCATTGATGCCAGGGGATCGCTTGCATGGGCATCGAATCCTGCGGAAACTAACAGAAAGTCTGGTTTAAATTTTCTAACTGCCGGCACAATATACTCGTCAAAAACACGCTGATAATCCATGTCATTACTTCCGGCCGGCAGGGGAATATTTAGAGTAAACCCCTCCCCTTCCCCTTCGCCGATTTCTCCGCCCAAACCCGTTCCCGGGTATAACGGATGTTGATGTACGCTGATATATAAGACAGAGGGATCCTCCCGGAAAGCTGCTTGTGACCCGTTACCATGATGAACATCCCAATCGATAATGCAGACCCGCTCAACATCCGTATTTTTTTGCAACCACCGTGCTGCAATTGCTATGTTACTGAACAGACAGAACCCCATCGAGCGCAGTGGCTCAGCATGATGCCCGGGCGGCCTGACAGCACAAAACGCATTGGTCAATTTTCCGGAACTGACATTCTTGCACGCCTCAATAATTCCACCAACGGCAAGCAATGCAATCTTGTAAGACTCCAGGCATACAACTGTGTCCGAATCTAAATAATGTAGTCCCTCTTTGCAAGAATGTTGTACTTTGTCGATATAGTTTTCAGGATGAACCAATTTAATTATATCCCGGGTGGCAGGCTCAAAATCTAAATTTATCAGCAAGTCACCAAGCTCTGAGTCTCGTATCTTTTTAATAACATGAATAAGTCTTTCCGGGCACTCAGGATGTCCGACACCTGTGTTGTGCTTAAGAAAGTCAGGATGATATACAAAACCTGTTTTAGTCATCCTCCCTATTTTACCTCAACTGGTTTACCTTCAAAAACCGAATCCTTTCCTGAGAAAATTTTGATCTCGTACTTCCCGGGCTTCAGGTTTTCAACAGTAACAATTTCTTGAAAAGGCACCAAAACCTGAGCGGCCATTACTTCTGAATTAATTTCAGTGACAGGGCTAATTTCTATGGATTTCTCCTTAACCTTGACATTAAAACCCTTTAGGGAGTGTGCAGGCGAAGGTAAATTCCCGGTGACTTCAATTGTAAGAGTTTCTGAAGCACGAATTGATTGAGCAGCCTGAACTTCATCTACAAATACTCTGTGGCTCATATTGCTTTTTCCTATACTTTGGGGTTTGCCATTATATTTTGAGCAAGCAGTAAATGATATTAACAAAATAATCACTAAATAACGAATGTCAAGCATTTGCATGATTATCACCTCTATTTTTCTATTTGTTATAACAAGACAACCCGGACTTAAAATTTCCGATTGTTTGATGAAACTTTGTACCAGCTTTTCTGATGAAGATTAGATTCGAGTGTTTTATCCTCTTCTCTGGCAGTTATTAAACACAGCTTAAATTAACTCTGACTCGTTTGCGGTATTCTGCAAATAGAGGCTTATTATATAATGAACCGAAAATAGTTCGATTTAGTTTCTTAATAACTTCTTCTTTGATTGTGGCAGGGTTCGGGAAAAATAATGAAAATGGTCTCGGAGAATCATAACTGAAACATCATCAGCGAGAATAAGATTGTAAGAAGAGTTGAAATTTACTGCCAGAAATCATTTCTCAATACTGCCGTTATGAGTTCACCTTTCTCATAGGCTTGCTTTGTTTCATTTGTCACAATAAAGGAATTACTGTTGGCAAAAGCCACAATATCGGCAGAGCCTTTGGATTTTATTGGCGCCGCAAAAAAATTATTTTCCTCATAACGAACAAACGCAGGATGATAACATTCCCGTTTGGTTCTGCTATTAAAATCCTTGCCTAATATTGCAGTAACCACCCGATGCGAAAGCTGCGCATGCCCAATGGTTTTTCTCAACGCGGGTCTGACTATCAATTCAAAAATAGTACTGGCGGAAACCGGATTTCCGGGTAAACCAAAAATCAAAGTGTTATCCTTCACTCCAAATACAGTTGGCTTTCCAGGCTTGATATTTATTTTATCAAAGTAAAACTCAATCCCTAAATCATCAAGCACATCCTTAACCAAGTCAAACTCCCCCATAGAAACACCACCAGAAATCAAAAGAACGTCGCTTTGTAACCCAAGTTCAATATTGGCCTTTAATTGCTCCAGTTCATCAGAGGCAATGCTCAATAAAGTAGGTAGACAGCCAGCATTTAGTGCCTGCTCATACAAAGCATAGCCATTGCTGTTTCTTATCTGACCGGTTCCAGGCTTCTCATTAATTTCAACAAGTTCGCTACCTGTAACTAAAATTGCCACGCGCGGGCGTTTGTAAATTTTCACAGAAGATTTTCCAACGGAGGCAAGTACACCTATTTTACCGGGCGAGAGAACACTGCCTTTTTTAATGACCACGCCCCCGGATACCATAACTTCACTTTTGTAGGCTATGTGTTTTCTGGTTGGAATAGATTCAAAAATCTTAACTTGATCTGTGGCTATCTGCTCCGTTTTTTCCACCATTTGTACTGTATCGGCGCCTTCCGGTATTGGCGCACCCGTCATAATCTTAGAGGCTTGCCCCGGCTTTAAAACAACTTTGGGGTAATATCCTGCGGGAATTGTTTCTACGATTTTGAGGGTTACCGGCGTCTTTTCACAATCGGCAGAACGAACGGCGTAGCCATCCATCATGGATTTATCAAATGGTGGCATACTCACATCAGAGAAAACATCTTCTGCAAGAACAAAACCACCACATTCTGAAATGGTGACAGTTTCAGTCCCAAGAATATTAGTTTTGCTCAAAGTGAGCTCAAAGGCTTCGCTCAAAGAAATCATTGCAATTTATTTAATTTTTACAACGCGATATGGTTTGCCATGCTGGTGCCTAAGCTTTTCACCCATCTTTTCTGCGGTATTTTTATCTTGAAATGAACCAATGAGAACAAAATATATCGGTTTATTTCTCATTTTTCTTTTACGAATGACAGCAGGCAGATTTAATTTGGTAAAAAAATTTCTATAATTCATAGCATTATTCGGTTTGGTAAAAACACCCATTTGCAATGTAAACTTGGCATTCTTATCAAACCTCAGTTCTTTTGGAGAAACAGTGAATTGCTGAGGACCGGGCCTTAACTCTTCATAATCTAATTGCGCTAAGTTTAGTAATTCCGAGTCATCATGCTCCGAGATAAATCTTTTCAATTCATCGCTGCATTCATTTATTTTTTTTGAAGCGCAAAGACAGGATGCTGCAAAATAAGCTGATTTTGCGAAGAGCGGCGAATCGGGAAAATCGTTAAGCAGCTTCAGGAAACTTTCACGAGCAGAGACATAAAGCCCCTTGGAATAATTATATTGACCAAGTTTAAAAAGGGATTTTGCAGCGAAATCAGACCGGGGGAATTTTTCTACAACTTTGTTATAGGCAACAATTGAATTTTCAGCGTTCGTTTCAATGATTGCGCCAAAAAAGATTGCCTCTACAGTGCCCGGGTTATTTCGAATAATGTATTCAATTTTTTTTCTAAATTCGGGAGTATTTGTATTTTGTAATTCATTTTCATAATCAAAAGAACCTACTTGTGCATGAGCGGATATTACAAAGAGTAAGGCAAAAAAAAATGAACGCATGTTTATTCCAAAATACGAATTAAGCTCCCCCTGGCATTAACTCGTCAGATAATATTTCTAAAGTAGAAACTCATATTAATCGCCGGTGAACTCTGTTAGATCTAATTCACTTTGATAGTTTGGCTTTTCGGGTTCTTCCAGTAATTGAATAGCGATTTTTAACGCTTCCTCATCCTGTCCTTTTTCGTGATAAAATCGAACAAGATATTTTTGAGCGGCTTTATTATCAGGATCTCTTTCAATGACTTGTTCGCAAACTTCAATTGCCATATTGAGTTCGCCCTTCTTTTCATAATTCTCGGCAAGCGCTAAATATGCAACAAAATTATCCGGTTGCTTATCGATTATCTCTTTATACAAATTTTCAATTTCACCATAAATACCGCCTTCAAACAGAATATCTCTTAACCTGCCAAACGCAAGATGCGACTGAGCAGGAACCTTATCGACAAATTCTCGCAATGTTTCAAGGGCGGCGCTTTGGTTGCCTTCACTTTCGTAAAAATCAGCGAGATAAATATACCCGGGTGCATAAGTAGAGTCTATTTTAATGGCCTCTTTAAATTTTGTAAAGGCCTCTTTGTTCTTTTCATTTTTCAGAAGCTTAAGCGCCTCCTGAACTCGACAATAGGCTAATTTCGTACTCTTCAGGGTGTTATCTTTTCGCATCATTTCTTTGTATGCCTGAAACGCCTTACCCCAATTCTGGTTTGATTCGTAAATATCAAATTTCATTTGGTGTGCCCAAGGCACATCCTTCACTATTTCCAGGACATTATCAATTACCTGTAATGCTTTTTCGTATTCTTTTGAAGCAATATAATCTAAAGCCAGACTGTTCAGGATCAAATTATGTTGTTTTTTGGTAAGATTCTTTCTAACAGTCAAATACTTATGCACGTTAATTGCTTTTTCAACCTGTTCGAATCCTCTAAAAATATCGCCAATCTTAAGATAAGCATCTATATTCCGGCTATCGTGTTTCACGGTTTCTTTAAATTTATTTAGTGCCCCGGAGCGATCGCCCGCGAGTAAAAGGTTCAGGCCTTCCGCATAGTTATTTCCAGATATTTCCGCTGGATGCTCCGGTTTTTTTCTAAAAGCAAGAATAGCTACCAAAGCGACGGTTGCACTCAGAATAATAAAGAGGAGAATTATTGAAGCTTCCACTGTCTGTTAAACACCCTCCTCTTTCATGCCAAATTCGGGGTCATCATCTCCGATTGAAAGATTTCTCAAACTATCCAGTTCGCTTTCCATTTCGTGCCGGTTCTTTTTAAGACGGCGTATTTCGTTTTTTAATTCCAGAACTTGAAAGATAGAAACCATTAACCAGAACAAAACACCAAGTCCGAAAGACATATAAATTACCATCCATAACTGGACGCTATCGTACTTCCAAGTGTCAGACAAAAAAACTACTGAAACTGTTTGTTCACTGTTTTGTAAAGCAAAACCCAGAATAACCAAAATCACAATCACTGACAAGAACCACTTTATAGCCCACATGCTCTAATCTCCTTTTGAGCGTTTCAAAAAATTTATGGTTATATAAAAAGCCGACTGCGAATCCGCAGTCGGCCAATTTTTCTATTTCTTGGTTTCTTTCTCAGCGTCAGCATCAGTTTCAGTCGAACCAGATTCGGCTTCGGGCTTTTCTTCTGCATCGGCTTTTGCTTCAACTTCTTTTTCAGGCTCCGGGGCAGATACTGCTTCCGGCTCAGCTTCAGCTTTTGCAGCTGCCTCAGTTTCTTCTTTAACAGCAGGTTCTTCGGCCTTTTCTTCCTTTGCCTTAGCTTTCTTTACTTTAGCTTTCGCCTCTGGTTCCTCTTTAACTTCTGGCTCACCTTCAGCTTCTTCTGCTGGCTTCTTTTTAGCTTCCACTGGCTTTGGTTTGCTCTTTGGAGTCGATTTGCTTTTAAAGCCTTCTACTGAAGCAACATCTTTTTCAAATTCAGCGATTGCATCGACATCATCTTTCTCAAGCTTACCAGCAACCTCACTACCAACCTGTTTTTCAGAAAGGATTATTTTTTTGTTTTCCTTATTTATTTCAAGAACGGTTAACTCAATTTTATCGCCAACATTGTAACCATCCGCAGGTTTCTGAATCCCATCTTTCTTGAGTTGAGAAATTGGCACAAAACCATCAACTGAATCAGGTAATTCAACAATTACACCTTTTTCAATCATACGTACAATTTCACCGGAAGTAAGGGTACCTGGTTTATAAGTATCTTCAAATGAATCCCATGGGTTATCCATGGTTTGCTTGAAGCCTAATGAGATTCTTCGATTGCCTTGCTCAATATTCAAAACAACGATTTCAACCTCGTCAGCTTTTTTCAAAACTTCTCCAGGGTGCCTGATTTTCTTTGTCCAGGATAAATCTGAAATATGTATTAAACCATCAACACCTTCTTCCAGTTCAACAAATGCACCAAAATTGGTCAAATTGCGAACAATACCCTTTTGCTGTGAATCAACCGGGTATTTTGCCTCAATACCTTCCCAGGGATCCGGCTCAAGCTGCTTTAAGCCAAGGGAGATTTTACGTCCGTCAAAATCCAGGTTTAAAATCTTAGCTTCAACCATTTCACCCAAAGAAAGTATTTTAGATGGATGTTTAATATGTTGTGTCCATGACATTTCAGAGATATGAATCAGACCTTCAACGCCTTTTTCAAGTTCGATAAATGAACCGTAATCAGAAATATTTACAACTTTTCCTGTGATGACATTGCCTTCTGTGTATTTATCTTTTACATTATCCCATGGATGGGGCTGCAATTGTTTATAGCCGAGTGAAATTCTATTCTTCTCATCATTAAAATCAAGTATCTGTATCTCGATTTTTTCATCAAGGGATACAATTTCGGATGGATGATTGACACGGCCCCATGAAAGATCATTGATATGCAGCAGTCCATCAACTCCGCCTAAGTCAATAAAGACGCCAAAGTCGGTGATGTTCTTGACTGAACCTTCCAGAATCTGGCCTTTCTCGAGATTCTCGAGAATCTTTGCGCGTTGTTCCTTCATACCTTCTTCAATCAAGGCACGATGCGATACAACGATATTTTTTCTCATTTCATTGACTTTAACAATCTTAAAGTCCATTTCCTGACCAATAAGAGCATCAAAATCTCTAATCGGCTTAACATCGATTTGTGAGCCCGGCAGAAAGGCATCGACACCCATAAGGTCAACGACAATACCACCTTTAATTCTGCGTGTACAAATTCCTTGCAGGATTTCTTCTTTATCATGGGCTTCTATTATTCTTGCCCAAATTCTGAGGAAATCTGCCTTTCTTTTTGATAGAACCAACTGGCCATCATTATCTTCAACATTGTCGAGGAAAACTTCGATATCATCGCCAATTTTAATATCATCAATCTTGTAAAATTCATCGATTGGAATAACACCTTCTGACTTAAAGCCGATATCTACAGCAACCTCTTTATCGTTTACAGCGAGAATTTTGCCTACAACCAGTTCACCTTCAACAAAATCTGTCAAAGTTTTATCATACAAACCTATCAATTCGTTGTATTCATCTTCAGAGTATTCAGACTCCTCTTCCAACTCTTCCAAAGAAATCGTTCTTTCTTCAAATACCGGCTTTTCAGACTTTTCAGGTTTCTGAGCCGTTTCAACGGTAGCTGTACTTTCACCTCCTTCTTCAATTTTTGCTGCGCTTTCTACGCTAGCTTGGGTTTGTTCTAAATTTTCCGACATTAAAATTACCTCCTATGGGTTTTTGACTTTAATCAGTCAGATTTATTCAAACTTTTGTTGTACTCTCTAATTATGGAATCAACAACCATATCCATTGTCATTCCGGTTGAATCTAAAAAAAATGCATCATCCGCCTGTCTTAAAGGCGCAATTTCTCGGCTTGAATCAATTTTATCTCTTTTTTTGATTGCGTATGTAATTTCATTTAAATCAGCATCAATGCCAGCCTTTGCCATTTCCAGGTATCTGCGTTTGGCACGCTCCCCCGGAGTTGCAGTTAAAAATATTTTCACTTCGGCTTTTGGAAAAACCACGGTTCCAATATCCCTTCCCTCCATAACCACAGATTCCGATTTTGCTAATTCTCTTAATTTCGCAGTGACTATTTTTCTAACCAAAGCACTCTCAGAAACCTCCGACACACACGCTGTAACTTCTTTTAAGCGAATTTCAGTACTGACATCTTCACTATTAAGATAAACTTGAAGGGTGTTACCAATTTGCCTGAGCTCAACCTCTGTGCATCTTAACAAATCTTCAACCTTTGGTCCGTTGAAAGGCCGTGCAATCTTATTCCTCAAAAAGGTAAGAGTCACTGCTCTGTAGAAAGCACCTGAATCCAGATGTAAAATGGCTAAACGGTGTGCTACCATTTTTGCAACAGAACTTTTTCCGGAACCAGCCGGTCCATCGATTGCGATTATTTTATTTTTATTCAAAGAACTAGTTTACAAAGCTTTTAAAGCAGCAATTTCATTTCTTGTTAATCGGCGCCATTCCCCAACCCGGATACGAGAAAGCGCTAAAGTACCAATAGCTGTTCGTTTCAAACTTGTAACGTCATATCCCAAAGCTTCAAACATTCTGCGTATTTGGCGATTCCAACCTTGATGAATCGTCATTTTCACATATTTAAAATTATCGGGAAGTATAAAACTCAACTCAGATGGCGAGGTTTTACCCTCCTCCAAATCAATGCCTGATTCCAATTTCAAAAGGACCTCAGGTGTAAGTTTCTTGTCTAACCTGACTTCGTAAGTCTTTCTGATCTGATGTTTAGGATGTGTTACTTTATACGCAATATCGCCATCACTGGTTAATAGCAATAGACCCGATGTATTTCTATCAAGTCTGCCAACAGGGAAAACTCTTGATTTTAATCTTACCAAGTCAAGAACTGTTTTTCTGCCCTTGTCATCATTTGCGGTTGTAAGGACTCCTTTGGGCTTATTTAAGATAATATATTCAAAGCCGGTTTTTGGTTGTACTTTTTTATCTCGAACTTTTATAAGATCCCGGTCTTGATCTATTTTTATTCCTAGTTTTGTCTCAATGACATTATTTATCGAAACGTCACCGTTGGCAATAAGCATGTCGCACTTCCTGCGAGCACCAACACCACATGTTGCCAAATACTTATTCAGTCTTATCATCTTCTACTTTTGGTGTTGCACCATTTGTCTCTTTTTCCTGTGACATTTCCTCAAGAATTTCATCTGAACCTTCAATGCCGGCAAGCGCCTCGATTATATTCTCGGATATACCTTCTTTACTTTCCATTCTGCCCATTATTTCAGCAATTTCCTTAGGTTTAGGCAGTTCACTGATTTCATTTATGCCAAGGTACTGAAGAAATTCTTTGGTTGTCCCGTAAAGCAAAGGTTTACCGGGTCCATCCGAACGGCCAGTAATAGAAATCAAATTTCTTTCAAGAAGATTTTTAACGACACCGCCGGAGTTTACACCCCGAATATCATCAACCTCAACTTTGCTAATAGGCTGCCTAAAAACAATAATGGCAAGCGATTCCAAACTTGCCTGACTTAAGCGTGTTCTAATTCTACCCTTAAAAAGTTTTTTAATCCAGGGAGCGAAATCCTGACGCGTGTTCACTTGGTACCCACCCGCGATACGAACGATTGAAAATGCACGTTTGCTTTTTACAAACTCTTTATTCAGCCCATCAATAATTTTATTCACCTGCCCCGGTGTTACATCTTCCTCAATAATCGATGCTATTTTTTTCCCCGAAATTGGAACATCGCTGGCGAAAACTAACGCCTCAATCAATTGCTTCTTGTAATCATGTTCCATTATTATTCTTTGCTAATCCAAATTTCAGAAAACGGCTGGTTTTGGTTTAATGCAACCTGTTTTCCTTTTACCAATTCTAAAACAGCGATAAACGTTACAATTAAAATAATTTTTTCTGTTACATGTTTCAAAAGAATATCCTTAAAAAGAACCCGGCTTTGTGTCTCAAGAAAACTAAGAATAATCTTTGCCTGTTCTTCGATGGTTACCGGAATTCTCTCTACAGTATGCTCAACTACAGGAGGTACTCTTTTCAAAACTTCGACAAAGACGGACATTAAATCGTACAAATTAACATCGCTTTTACCTAACGGCTCAACCTCTTCGGGTTTTTGATCATCCAAGAAATCATAATTAGCAAGTTTGAAAAAGTCTCGCTGTTCAATTTCCAACTCGCCTAATTCTGCTGCTGATTCTTTAAATCTCTGATATTCAAGTAAACGCTGTACCAATTCCTGGCGCGGATCTTCAGCTTCTTCATCATCATCTACTTCAGGTTTGGGAAGCAGCATTTGTACTTTTATTCGAATCAAAGTTGCAGCCATCAGAATAAAGTCACTGGCATGATCGAGATCGAGCATCTCAATTGCCTCAAGATATTCCATAAATTGCTGAGTAATTTCAGCCATTGGAATATCATAAATATCGACTTCATTTTTCTTGATCAGAAATAAAAGTAAGTCGAGCGGGCCATCAAAGTTTTGAAGATGAATTCTATATTTCATTAAAAAAGCCCTTTTAAGGGGCTCCCATTTTAATTCTGTTAAGAATTATAACCTATAATAAATATTAGCAGGTAACTTCAAATTCAATATCACGTTAGCGAAGCCGATAAAACTCGCAAAAGTACAACAAATAATATAAAGAGTCAAGCAATTTCTGGGTGCAAAAATATGTCAACTTTGTTCCTCAAAAAAGCCCATTTGTGCATATTTTTCTATTCGGTTTTCTATGAGTTCCTGCGGGGGTACTTTTTCCAGTTTCTCCAACTCTGCGTTAATTTCTTCTTTGAGAATTTGTGCAGCTTTTTCGTAGTCGTGATGCGCGCCTCCTAATGGCTCCCTAACAGACTTGTCCACAACCCCCAATTCAAGAAGATCAACGGCTGTTAATTTCATGGCTTCAGCCGCCTGAACGGCTTTAGTACTATCGTGCCACAAAATGGCAGCACATCCTTCAGGTGAAATAACGGAATACCAGGTATTTTCCATCATGAGAATTCTATCGCCAAGGCCGATACCTAAAGCTCCGCCGGAAGCGCCTTCACCAATAATAACCACAATAATCGGCACACGAAGCCGTGACATTTCAAGTAAATTTTTTGCGATGGCTTCTGCCTGTCCTCTTTCCTCAGCGCCTATTCCGGGAAATGCACCCGGCGTATCTATAAAAGTGACAACCGGCCGGTTAAACTTTTCTGCCAGTTTCATCACTCGTAAAGCTTTTCTATAACCTTCAGGGTGTGGCATGCCAAAATTACGAAAGAGCTTCTGTTTGGTGGTTCTACCTTTTTGGTGACCAATTGCCACAACTTTACGATTACCCAATTTTCCAATCCCACTAATTATTGCAGGGTCATCACCAAACGCACGGTCTCCATGCAATTCAACAAAATCATCGAACATGTGCTCGATGTAATCTCTGGTGTATGGGCGTTGCGGGTGCCGCGCTATCTGCAGTATTTCCCATCGCGAAAGCTTGGAATAGATATCCGTACGAAGCTTTTCAGCTTTTTCTTCCAAACGAGTGATTTCTTCGGATATCTCGACATTTTCAGTTTCCGAATATTCACGCATTTCACGAATTTTCTTTTCTAATTCAACAACTGGCTTTTCGAATTCTAATATATATTCACTCATAATTTTAATTTTATCTGTTAAAAAGTGCCTTAAAAAGGATTTCAATATCTAAAAAGGGTGAATAGTTTTTCAGATAATAGACCAAGTATTTATCCTTTTCTTCAGGCGTTAAATTTTTATTATAATTTATTTGTGCAAGTCCGGTAATACCCGGTTTTAACCTCGGAGCGATGGAATCAGTATCAGTATCATTTTCTTCATCATCAACATTTTGTAACTCCGCCCCAACAAAGCTCAGGTCTCCTTTTAAAACCGACCATAAATACGGTATTTTTCTTATGGTCCTTCCTCTGCCCTCAAACTCTGACAAAATAACCATATCACTTAAACCACAGATTCTTTTTTCAACAATCTTTGAGTTTACGACAAATCTCTTAAATAAAAAGAAAGGAAGTGACAAAAACAATAACAAAATGGATAATACGATATCATTTGTTCTCTTTAAAAATTTATATCCCTTTTTGTGAAGCTTGTAATCTATCTCCAAAAAAGGAACATCGTCGATTCTATCAATTGATGCTTTCCCTATAATTACATCCAAATTGCTTGGAATGAGTTTAAAATTTATCCTGGGGTTGTCGGTAGTCGAAATTATATTTAAAATTTGATCATAAGAGAGCTGATGAGTAGAGAATATTACTTCACTGATACTCTTATCATCAAGAATGGAAGCGATATTATCTATGCCGCCCAAAACTTTTGCACCACTAATTGTCTCCCCTACAGCATCCCCGTTAGTTAAAACAAGGCCGGTTACATTATATCCGCTTTCAATTTGTACGTTCAACTTTTGTATCAACCTCCGGCATGATTCCAAATCACCGACAAGAATCGTATTTCTGGCCAGAAGCAACTTACCAAATGTACCGCGAAACGGCATAACCCCGGAAGTAGCCAGAAGTTTAATAAGTAACCGCCAACCGGGAATAGCGACAAAACCTATCAAACTGCTATATATTACCGCCGCCCTGGAAAACGCATATTGCGGCAAAAAGAAAGTCAGGCTGGTATTCAGTAAAAATCCGGTTAGAAATGCTAATCCTGCTGACGATGAAGAAAAACGATTTTTGTTGTAACAACCAAAACTTTTTAGAATAGTCATCCAGATAGTTAGGTACAGAAATATTACGGGTAGAAATTGTGTAATATTTTCAAAATGGCCGAAACGAAAATAAACACCACCTAAAAGGCTTAGGCTCAAAAATGAAAAATCCGTTAGTCCAACCCCGGTAGTTGTGACAAGGCTAAATAAGAATGATAGAGCGCCGCGCAACCAGATTGCAATCCAGATAAACCAATACGGCATAAAAAAATATTTATTTTTTAAATGTTTCTCAGCAAAAAGGCTCATGGCAGAATAGAAGGTTTTCATGCTGTCCAGCTTGGCCTTTTTAGCGCTTTCCCCTTTAAAATGAATGATTTGTGTGTGTGGATAATACATCACTTTCCAGCCACTTTGCCCAACACGATAGCACCAGTCCAAATCTTCACCATACATGAAAAAAGCTTCATCTAATAAGCCAACTTGTTCAACAGTCTCGCGACGGATCATCATAAACGATCCGGAAATCGCCTCAACTTCATAAGCCTCGTCAGGATCAAGATAGGTAAGATTGTATTTGCCAAAGAGTTCACTTTTAGAAAAAAGAGCGCTTAGGCCACTTAGTTTGGAAAACGCCACCCAGGGTGTTGGAAAACTCCGTCTGCAGGCAAGTTGAAGTGAACCATCCGGATTGAGTATTTTGCAACCGAGTAAACCTGTTTCACTGTTTTCATCAAAAAAAGTAATTGTTTTTGTGAAGGTATCACCCTGTACGATCGTGTCAGGATTTAATAGTACGAAGAATTTGCCCCGAGCTATCCGCAAACCCTGATTCGATGCCTTGCCAAACCCCACATTGTTTTTATTGGCTATGGTTTTAACTTTAGGAAATTGCTTTTTTAGAAGTTCAATACTGCCATCAATTGATGCATTGTCTATGACGATAACTTCGGTGGGGATACCCGCTACAGCTTTAAAAACGGAGACTAGCGTTTGCTCCAAAAATTCCTTCACATTGAAGTTTACAATAATGATTGAAAGCTGGATTTTTTGAGGGTTTTCTTTCTTGCGGCGAGGAATGGACTTCTTGACTATCTCAGCCATTTTTTCACTTTATAAACGATAGTCCAGATACGCAGTCTCCATACAATCCATACCGCTTCCTGCACAATTTTTATACTCATCTTCGAAACACCCTTTTTTCTATCATAAAAAATAATCGGGTGCTCCGTAATCTTAAATCCTCTAATCCAGGCCTTATAAGTCATTTCTATTTGAAATGTATAGCCATCACTGGAAATTTTATCCATCTTAATATTCTGCAGTACCTTAATGCGAAAGCATTTGAAGCCGCTGGTGCAATCCCGAACTGGCAGACGTGTGATGAAACGAGTATACCAATTGGCAAACAAACTCATTAAAAGCCTTGAAAAGGGCCAATTGATTACATTCACCCCTGTTTGATAGCGCGACCCGATAACCAAATCAAAAGATTTCGCCTTTTCCAACATATGCGGAATTTCTTCGGGATTATGCGAGTGGTCTGCATCCATCTCAAACACATAATCGAAACCTTCTGCCAAAGCCAGCTTAAATCCCTCAATATAAGCTGTACCCAAGCCCAACTTCCCTTTACGCTCCTTCAACTTTACCCTGTGGTCTTTTTTGGCTATCTCACTTACCAATTTGCCGGTTCCATCAGGTGAATTGTCATCTACGACCAGCACTGACAGGTTGGGGATATTTAATCCGATAACTTCGTCAATGATCTCGCTTATATTTTCGATTTCATTATAAGTTGGTATAATTACCAGTATTTTCTCTATCATCTTCCGTACTATAAATTGGGGGGAATTACCCTAATTTCTCTTTTAACTTTTTTATTCCTTCTTCGATACCGCTTAATTTAAAGTCAATTTCTGAATACAATTTATCCAATTCAAAACTTGAATTCAAAGGTCTTGGCGCCTTTTGATTTAGTTCTGCGGTTTTTAAAGGTGAGATTAATGTGCAGTCAAAGCCAAAAATCTCAGCTAACTTAATTGAGAAATCGAAACGATTACCACACTCATCTCCAACGACATGAAATGTTCCGCTACTATTTTTTTCAATCAGATATTTTATTGCCAGAGCTAAATCATCTGCAAGTGTCGGATGCCCAAACTGATCATCCACAATTCGAACATTATGGTCATGTTGCAGATTGTTTATCAGCCAAATTGCAAAATTTGGTTTTAGATTTATTCCCCTGCCGTAAAGTACCATGGTCCGCAGAATCATATGCTCAACCCCACTTGCAAGAATTGCGTTTTCTCCGGCAAGCTTGGAACGTCCATAATATCCTAAAGGATTAGGGATAGATTTTTCATGGTAACCACCACTTTTTCCATCAAACACATAATCCGTGGAAATATGCACGAGTTTTGCACCGATTTGTTTTGCGGCCTGTGCCAAATATTCAACCCCGGAAACATTTATTCTCCAACACAGCTCTTTTTCTTCTTCCGCCTTGTCAACATTTGTATAGGCTGCGGAATTAACAATATATTGAGGTTTAAATGATTTAATTAAATCAATTGTTTCTTTGCGATTGGTGATATCACATTTTGAATAACTGCAAATGTCGCCGAGAGCAAGCATATCATCTCGCCCGGTAGCCATCACTTCAAAGCCATCCTTAAGTTGTGTTACTATTTGCTGACCCAATAAACCATTTGCACCAGTAACCAAAACTTTATTTTTTAACAATTTCAATTTCGCCATGAATTAGTGTCACCGTTATCAAATGTTTTAATTAAGCCTGTATCGCTGTACTTGTTCAATACCGGAACTACCATAAAACCTGCAATTTTCTGCAGCAATTTTATGCGCAAACTGAGCCGCATTTGCAACATGTCCGTTTTTAAAGTAGTGCAGACTAAAAGCAGCCTCAAATGCATCCCCGCAACCTATCCTATCTACAACCTCATCCACGCTCTCCGCATCTATCTTTAAAAATTTCGATTGATTATTATGTAGATAGAAAAGATACGAGCCCCTTTCTTCCAAAGTAATATGGCAAATGGAAGGGTTTATATCGAGCACTTTCTTGCCAAATTCAACCAGAGATTTCGATTCGCGCGGTGACTCACTTAAAAGAAAAGCTTCGTTTTCGTTCATTTGCACAATATCTACCTCGCGAAACCAATCAGCCCAATCATGAGGTCTTTTCAAATACCGTTTTCCATTCTCATCTATTCCAAGAGTCCGGGAATGCAAATCAAGGTATATTTGTGCTCGTGAATTTAAGCGCAGATACTTTAACGCTTTCAATTCCAAATCTGTACCGGTAATCAAGTTTACAATAGTTAAATCGGAATCCAAAATCAAATCAAGGTTTTCAGCCTGTAACGCCGGCATTGGCTCAGTGGTTGCCTCTTCTCTCTCCCCTTGGCTTGTGTAACTAAGCTTTACTGTTGTATTTTCAAGATTTAACTTTTTTATACAATCCGTTCTTACATTTTCATATTTTCTCAATTCATGAACAAGTTGATCGTAAAAATCCTCACCAACAAAACACACCGGCCAAATTTGAGTCTCTTTTCCGGCTAAATTGGCAAGATAAGAAATCGTATAAAATAACCCGCCTATGCTTTTTACCGGCTCCGACTTCCATGGGTAAATAATATCCCGAACAAAAGTGCCTATTACGCTAATCTTCATATATATAAAATAATACTACAGCTTAGGACTGCCTTGTTGTTTAAATTCTACTAACTTTGATTTAATTTTTTCATCATGGAGCGCAAGAATTTGAGCGGATAGGACCGCAGCGTTGGCTGCACCGGCGCTGCCAATTGCAACTGTTGCAACGGGAACCCCTGCAGGCATTTGAACGGTTGAGTATAATGCATCTACACCGTTTAAGTGAGAGCCTTGCATCGGAACGCCAATAACAGGCAATGTGGTATGCGCTGCCAGTACACCACATAAATGTGCTGCCATACCTGCGGCACCAATTAATATTTTATACCCTTTTTCTTCGGCCGTTTCTGAAAACTCAGAAGTTTGATGTGGATTTCTATGTGCGGACATCACAAATTCGTCGTAAGGAATTTCAAAATAATCCAGATATCTTTTGCAAGACTCCATGTTTTTCAAATCAGAATTACTACCCATTATTATTGCTACTTTCGACATGTCTTTAACTATCATCCTCAGATTTATTCTTAACATCATTTATGGTTTTAAATGTTCCCGCCATGATATCCAATTGCAACAAAAAGGGTATTTTGGCACCTCCGGGGAAATAAACAGCGCAATCTATCAAATAAATTCGGCCGGAGGGTGCATCAAAAAAACTATAACTTTTAAATGGACCGCCAGCCATTTCTGTTTCATTTTCCCAAAGCCCTTCTGCCATCAAAGCAGGTCTGTTTGAAAAGTTAACGTCATCAAACCTTAAAACAATTGGATTGCGGTTCACAAGGTCACCCTTGTAAAATTCCTGAGTAAACCTATCTCTTGTGTCAATTAGCCATTCTTCATTTATGATTGCCGGATCGGCGTTATCCACCCAATGAACAAAAAGCCATCTTTCTCTGCCAGGCAGGGAACGGCGCAGCATGTAAAAATTTAAATCAGAACGTTCCGTATTTACAGTGTAATCATGCTGAATTCTTATGCTCCAACCATATTTCTCCATCAGTTCTTCGCTGAGTTCCTTTTGCTCAAGCCTGCTAAACATTCGTTCTCGAGTACCACTAATGAGCCGCTTATAAAAATAATTATACAAATAGTCCCGGTTTCCCAGAAGTTTTTGCCCCAATTCATCGTGTGAATTTCCGGCAAGCACTAATAAGTTTTGGTTTGCGGCCCAAGGATTGTTTTTCGGGAAAACATAAGCCGAGCCATCTTTAACTTTTGCTTTGACATCTGCTGACAACATGCCGGATACTTTTTTAGAAATTTCCTCATCGGAATCCAAAGTTCCGACGATCATAAGGTTTTTACGCATGGCAAACTCGCCAAACTTTTCCGTCGGGACGTGGGAAAGGCTGATTGTTTTCTCTGGCTGCGGTGTCCTAATTGTATGTTCAAAGACAGTTTTTAAAGTATCTTCCAAAACAGACCAAGTATCCGAATCGGCAATTACATATACATGACTGCCATCGCCGTAGCTTTCTTTTTTATTTGTACAGGACACAACCAGAACCAGAAAACTGGTTGCAAACAAAACTCTTGTAAAATATTGTTTCATGGCTATCTCATACTTTTTGTTAGTTTTTCCACTAATCTCAATGGTTAACCGGCTCAATTAAATATAGTGTTGAAGAACCAGTATATTTTTTTGAAAACCGTGAGGATAAATATATAGTTTTCAAAGAAATATACAAAGCTCTAAATGCAAAAATCAGGAAAAACACTTTACTTTTTTTACTTTTATCTAAAACAATTTTTTCACTCATCAAACAATTAAAAAAAGCGTCTTGAATAAGCTGCCCGGCACCAACGACTTGAAAACCGTTTCTGCTACATAAGTCGGCCATATTCTTTTCTGTAAAATGTGTCAGATGACGCGGCGTATCCAACGCGATCCAATTATTTTTATAAAACCCCGCATCAGGACTCGCAATGTTTGGTACTGCAATGAGCAGAAGACCATCATCTTTTAACAGGCTTTTTATACGGCTTAATTCATCGCAGGGTTGGTAAACATGCTCAAGGACATGCCACATTGAAATAACATCAAAGCCTTTTTTTTCGAAACCTGCTTCTGCCAGTTCGCCAGTCTTCACGTTCAAATTATACGCTGACTTTGCAAATTCAACAGCCGAAGAATCTTTTTCAACGCCAAATGTTTCCCAGCCATTCAGTTTCATAACATTTAAGAATTCACCCGTACCGCAGCCTATATCAAGAATGCGTCCGGGCGGTTTTAGTTTCAAAATTTTTCGGAGTTTATTTTTGTTGGCAAAGGTTCGGATTAATGTGTAGAGCTGTTCAAAAATAGAAAGTTTTTTCTGTGTAGAAAGGAACGGTTGGTATTCAACATTTTGATAGAATTGAGAAATTGTATCAGGTTTGGGGCGTGGATTAAGAAAAACAAGTTCACACTGTTCACAACTGACAAGTTGAAAAGTGTCGCCATCCTGAAGCTTAAACCTATCCGGGACTTTGAATAAGTCAGTCTGTTTTTTAGAATGACAAATTGGACAGTTTATATTTTCAAAGCCACTTCTCTTTTCGTGGGAATCGGTTGCTTTCATCGACCTAACTTCAACTCATTAACTGTTTTTTTTCCTCGAATAAAATAGTCCAACACAATGCTGCCCCTATACATTTTCGCAAAAATTTCGGCATCCCTGCATTTTCTGATTCTCAAAACTCTATTATGCTTTTCCACTATTATGGGGATTTTTAGAACTAAAGATCCAAGCGCTGCACAGACAGCATACACGCGAGTAAAGTCAAATCTTAGCAGTGCAAATAAAATCGTAACCAGTTCGAGTAATAATCTGGCAGGAAAAATCCATAATAATGTAGAAAGTTGATAATTTTTTAAAAGCATGTACAAATTATTTCGATGGTTCAGGAATTGCTTTTTAAATGAGTTCGCTTTTAAAGTTGAAGCCGAATTATGATAAACCACGGACTTTGGTACAGAGACCACGCGATATCCAGCCAAATGCAAACGCCAATTCAAATCAATTTCTTCCATGTGTGCAAAAAAATCTTCATCGAATGAACCGACTTCCTGCATCGCCTTTCTTCTAACTATAAAAGCCGTACCCGACGCCCAGAAAATATCCGAACTTACATCATACTGTTCATTATCTGGTTCAAGTTCGAAAAAAATACGCCCTTTGGCAAAAGGATACCCAAAAACATCGATTAGTCCACCGGCAGCACCCGAATAGTCAAACGTGTCCGGATTTTTCAGGGCAAGAAGTTTGGGTTGACAGGCCGCAATATTTTTATCCTTTGAGAAGGCATCTGTCAAGGCGTCCAGCCAGTCCGGGGCAAACTCGGTATCATTATTTAAGAACAATACCAATTCACCTTTGGAAGCCTCAAAGCCAATATTGCAACCGCCGGCGTATCCAATATTTTCCTGATTGTGAATAACTTTCAACCAGGGAAATTCTTTTTCAGCATCAAAAGCACTATTGTCTGTTGATGCGTTATCTACGAGAATAACTTCCTTATTTTGATAAGATGTTTTTTCTATGCATCCAAGACAATTGTTTAAAATTTCACGTCCGTTAAAATGCGGAATAATGATAGAAACATAAGGTTCGCTCATCTTACTCTGGACTAGATGATGGCTGTTTTCCTTGCGCACTATCCAAAGACGCCAGGGTTTTTAACTCGGAGAGCTGCCGCATTGCATTTGGATCATTTGGCACTTTCTTTAACCACTCCTCCATCAGCGCAATTCCTTTGTCATATTCTTTAGATTGAGAATATAAGCTAACCAGCCAACTATATCCTTGCACAAAATTAGGATTTTCAGCAACGACAGATTTAGCCAACGACTCTGCCTTTGCCATGTTATTTAGTTCATGAAAATAAGTCTGCGCCATAAACATTTTGTCATACGGAGCCAAGTTCGTCGTTTCAAGAATATTATCAATGCGGCGCTCAAGCTCTTCCGGGCGCCCCACATCTTTATATAATCGCCCAAAATTAAGGGACAACTGGTAGTTGGTCAAAGGTATTACCTTTTCGGGTATAAATTCCTCCATTTTATCCAAAACTCCAATTGCTTTTTCTTTTCCATCAGGGGAGTCCATGGTTTGATAATAATTGGTCAATCGCAGGAAAGCAGATCTGTAATTTTGCAGTAAACCTTTGATATTTCGATTATAGAAAACATCCGGGTTATCCAGATTTCTATATTTAAATTCGTTAAAAAGATTGTCTTCCAGTTGCTTGTGAGAAATAAAATCTGTTGGTCCGGAGTATGGCATAACTCTGAAAGCCAGACCGTCCATTCTCAAATAATTTTTCCCTTTTCCACGGCCACGATTATTATCCAGGCCAAGCATATTTGAACCTGCAACAGTCACTGCAAAATAGACTGGTTTTTTAAATTTGTTAGCAGCCAGAATATGCACGACCATAATATCCTGCACCAAAATTACCGGATAACCGGAGAGATTTTTTGTATTTTTCATTTCCCATGCTACTGCCGGATTTTCACCAATATCCTCCAAAGTGATTTGGGTGTTATCCTCGGCCTTTTTCAATTCAGCCAAAATGGTTTCACGGGGTACTTCAATTTTCATTTGTCTTGGTTTTTCCCACAGCCTTGCCTGCAGCGCATCAATTTGAGTATCCGAAAGTGTGATCGGTATCTTCGGTTCTTCATCACGCAATTGTTTTATGTACCAGGGTGTATTTAAAAGACTTAAATTTACAACGCGTACATCGGTTCGGATATTATAGACGTATTGCAAAAACCAAAGCGGGAAAGTATCGTTATCACCGTTTGTAAATAAAATCCCATCCTTCTCGCAGCTTTGCAGAATGTTGTAAGAATAATCGTACGCCACGTAATTTCCGGAACGATTGTGGGTATCATAATTGTGATTGAAAAGGTTTACAGGTAATGCAAACAAAAGCAGCGCTCCCATACCACCAAAACCAACTTTGCGCAAGGATTGATTACTCACAATATTTTTGCTCACAAATTCAAGAAGGGCACTGGCTCCAAGTCCGATCCAGATGGCAAAGGCGAAAAACGATCCGACATAGGCGTAATCACGCTCCCTGGGTTGCGGGTTTTCCTGGTTCAGATAGATGGTTATGGCAATTCCCGTCATAACAAATAGTGCGAGTACCGATAGACCTCGCTTCCAGTCGTGTCGGAAATGATAATACATACCAATTAAACCGATTAAAAATGGCAGCCCCATTAACCCCCTTAAGGAAAGAGTTTCCGTAATATAACCGTCTTTTCCAATTGTATTGCCGGTGCCAATAAACTGCCAGGCAAAATATCTAACATACATTTTCTTAATCTGATACTCCCACATAGGCGCACGCCGTTCGTCAAGTGGAATATCACCATATTGCTCTCGATTTAAATAGCTGACAAATTTTTTCGGTGTGTCAGGATGGTTTTCATTAATCGCTGGTTTTAAGCCGGACCGAATGTACAGCATTGTGTAAGTTGAGTAACTTATGGTAATGAGCATCATTCCCATTAGCAACAGACTTAGTATGCGTTTGTTGTTTTGAATTGTGTAAACAATGCCAACAAGTAAAGCACCAACTGCGACAACAATGGACAAAAATCCATACTCTTTTAACATCCATGGTATGCCTTTTACAACTCCAGGATAGATGGTGCCAAATATAGCGGCTGCAAAGGCACCCCACAGCGCAAAATTGGTTATGTTCAACTCCGACCGTTTAAAATAAATTATTAAAAATAATGTAGGAATAGCTAAAATATTGAGTAAATGAACGCCTAATGCAAGCCCGATTAAATACGCGATCAAAAGCAAAATTTTATCGCCTTGGCCGCTATCGGCTTTTTCTTCCCAGACCAGGATCAGCCAGACAATGATGCCGGTGAAAAACATAGATACGGCATAAACTTCGGCTTCAACCGCGTTAAACCAGAAAGAGTCGGTGAAGGCAAATGCAAGCGCACCCATAATACCACCACCATACATAATAATTTTTTCTTCAATTGTTTCGGGTAAACCTTTCCAAGCACGTAACAAACGAACTACGATTAAATATGTAAACATAACTGTTAGGGCACTCACCAAAACAGAAATCATATTTATACGTAAGCCAATATCCGCCACGAAGGGAATCATTGAAACAACACGGCCTATCATAATAAAAAGCGGCGCTCCGGGAGGATGCGGCACTCCCATTGTATGTGCGCAGGTTATGAATTCGCCACAGTCCCAGTAAGAAGTTGTTGGTGCAACGGTAAAGCAGTAAACCACAAAAGAGATTGCAAAAACAATCGCCCCCATAATCCGATTTAGTTTATAATGCTCCATTTAGTGCTTTTCTCCTCCAAAGTTATAATGCCTAAACATACTCAAATAGAAATACTTTAGCCATTTTCAATTTTAGCTATTTAAGTTCAATTTATATTAACCAGCCCGCGACAGCTCAAATTTATCGTGATAATTTTGAAAAAAATGTGCTTTTGAAGGCAGGTCCTCCAGGTTCATTTTTTGCTTATTTGAAAAAACCAGGTCAAAAGCTTCTTCCCTGGCTGTAACTAAAAGTTCAGTGTCTTTTACTAGATCTGCAATTCGCATTTCCGGCAGGCCACTCTGTTTGGTGCCAAAAAAATCACCGGGGCCACGTAATTTCAAATCTACTTCAGCTATTTTAAAACCATCATTAGTTTCCGCCAATGTGTTCAGCCGAGTTTTTGCTTCCTCCGAAATTGGATATTTCGCTATTAAAAAACAATAGGATGCCTTACCGCCTCGCCCAACTCGTCCGCGTAATTGATGCAACTGCGGCAATCCAAACCGCTCGGCATTTTCAACAACCATAATTGTCGCATTAGGCACATCAACGCCAACTTCAATAACAGTAGTGCTTACCAACACGTTTATCTTGCCACTCTTGAAGTCGGACATAACAATTTCTTTTTCCTGACTCTTCATACGCCCGTGCAATAACCCAACTTCATAATTAGAAAAAATCCCTTGTTTCATCGTTTCATAGTTTTCAATTGCTGCCTGCAGGTCGATTTTTTCAGATTCTTCTATTAAGGGAAAAATAATGTAGGCTTGATCACCCTGAGCGATTTGTTCCAAAACAAATTTATAAATCTCGTTGCGTTTCTTATCTCCACGCCAAACTGTTTTAATAGGCTTTCTTCCCGGCGGCAGTTCGTCTATAATTGAAACGTCCAAGTCACCGTATAGCGTCAATGAGAGTGTTCTTGGAATGGGTGTAGCCGTCATAACGAGCACATCCGGAGTCAACCCTTTTTTCATTAACGCAACGCGCTGCATGACACCAAAACGGTGCTGTTCATCAATAATTGCAAAGCCAAGCTTTTTAAATGTTACAGTGTCTTGAATTAAAGCGTGAGTCCCGACAATAATATCTGCCTCCCCGCTTTGAATTAACTCCAGAGCTTCCTCTCGAAGTTTTTTGGGGAGTCCTCCCACCAATAACACCACTTTAACTTGCAATTTCTCCAAGAGTTCATGTATGGTCAAAAAATGTTGTTCAGCAAGAATTTCTGTAGGCGCCATAAGTGCGGCTTGATAGTTATTTTCAAGCGCCATCATCATCGCTATAAGCCCTACTGCGGTTTTACCGGACCCGACATCTCCCTGAATCAGCCGATTCATCGGCGAGATTTTTTTCATGTCTTCCCGGATTTCTTTAAGAACTCGTTTTTGAGCGCCGGTAAGTTCAAAAGGCAACGCTTCGATCAGCTTGCGGGTGCGCTCCCCTACTTTTGTAAACTCAATACCTTTTTCCGTTCGATCTATTTTTTGTCGCCGGTATGCCAACATCAATTCCAGATAAAATAATTCATCAAACTTCAACCGTTTACGGGCGCTGCGAAGCGCATCTTTATCATCCGGAAAATGCACTTGAGCAATTGCTGTTTTTAAACCAACCAGTTCTTGCCGCTTCAAAACACCGGCAGGCAAAGTTTCTTCCAACTCCTTGACAAAGCCAGGCAACGCTTCTCTTACCACTCGTCGAAATCCACGGCTATCCAGACCAATCTTACCTAAACCTTCCGTTGAAGAATATAGCGGAATAATCCTGCCGGTATTTCTGAAGTCCGAGTCGCCGCCATCAGATAAACGGTCGAAATCAGGATGCACCATTTGAAAATCACGAAAATAACCAATCTTGCCGCTCACCGCCAGGGTTTCCCCTGTTTCAAAAGCCTTCTGCAAAAATGCAACACCACGAAACCAGACACAATTCAAATAGCCGGTGCCATCATTCAAAACAAGGACAAATCGCTTTTTCCGGCCAGGCTTAACCCCCATAAATTGTACTTTACCCACCACAGTGACCGTTTCATTTTCCCGCAAATCTTTAATTTTGGGTATATGGCTGCGATCTAAGTAACGCCGTGGGAAATAATAAAGAAGGTCGAGTATGCTTTCCACCCCGACCTCTTTTAAACGGTCTGCTCTTTTTTCGCCAATACCCTTTAAAAATTGTACGGATGTCTTTAAATGATTTATTTGGGTATCGTGGTTCAAATACTTATCCAGAACTATTCACTTATTTTTGTTCAAAGTAGGGCGTTGAGAGAAGAAAAGATAGAAGAGAGAAAAGTGTTAAATCATTTTTTTCGCTCTATGCTCTTCCCTTTACGCTCTCCCCTCTACTCTTTACATTTATCTATTCTTATACTTAACCGTGTACTCAACCACAACCTCTCCACCACTCGGTACTGTAATTGTAAACTCAGCTGTATTCGCATTTGGCTTCTTGAAATCATGTGTCTTGCTGATGATTTTCCAGTTAACGCCCAATCGCTCTTGCACGATGACTTTAACAGCTTCTTTCTTTTGATTTTTCAGCTTAATTTCCCAGGTAGCTTCCCACTCATATTTACCGGTACTTTGACGGTTCTTTTGAGTTCTTTCCCCGGTCACATCAAAAGCATTGCCAACTGTAACCCGAACCTCTTGGTTTTCCGGCGTGTGGTCGAGAAAATCTTCACCAATTAAAATCAAGGAATCGTCACTGTCTCTCTTGTAAACTCTGAATTTCCCCTTTGGCAGCGGTATTCCTAAGCCCGATTTTTTGTCATTCGCAAACTCAAGCTTGACATTAACCTTTGAACCATTGCGGCTGCCATCGTAATAATAGTTCTTTTCCACCTTTACATCAGCCGGGGCAAACAATGATATTTGTTTAATTTGAGCATTTGCAACTGTGGTCTTTTTTTGCAGCGTATAAACATGGTATTCAAAAAAAGCCTTTTCCTGAAATTGGGGTGCGTCGGCCATTGCCAGCGATTCAACCTGAGCGCCTTTGTATCTTCTACGAATTTCTCTAGCCTTATTTACGTCACCGGCAACGAGTTTAAGGCCTGCGTTTTCATAGCTTGTGCCGGAATTATTTTCGATAGAAACCCAGGCACCCACTTCCATCAACTTATCTTGCTCATCAATAACACCAACATATTCTGCGTGCCAACTTATGCCGCCTGTTAAGTAACCGATTTCCACTTGATTACTGCCGGCGTTTTTTGAATTCAGCTTCCAGGCAAGTGTTGGTTTGGTAATAAGACCTTCAGGCAATTCCGGAAAAGAAATATTCTTAATCACAGAGTTTTTAAAAAGCCGAATTGCGTTAGAGGCCTCATCTTTGATGATGATATCTGCGCCCGAAGCACTCAATAATATACCCGAAGCACTTTGTCCTTTTTCCAATTCAAATGAAATTCGTTGGTCGATATATTTTTGTAAAAGTTTATTAGAATTAACCAGGTCATATACAAAATTCTGCTCAAGCACCTTTACTTTGTCCGGACTGCTTTTCGAAACAAAGTAAACGGATGTCGGATCAATCAGCGCTGAAATATCACGAAATGCAACCTGGTTTAACCCTGACTTCAGATCTAATGTGCGCACGTCTTTAACCAGCGCGAGATTATCATTGTAAATGGTAACCGCAACTTGTTTTTCCTGGGCACTAAGAGTTATACTGAAAATTGTAACAAATGCAGCCAAAGATAGTTTTATTAAACTCATTTTCTAACCTGACAAACTGAGGTCTTTTATACAGTAATTTATAAACTAAGCAGCTATGCTTTCAAGACTTGATTTTAATTTCGCTAAATTAAACTCGAAATCTACTTTTTTCTTTTTCTGTCCCTCAACGATTTCTTCAGGTGCCCTGTTTATAAAATCAGAGCTATGCAGCTTTGTATTCAAACCTTCAAGCTGCTTTTCAACCCGGATAATCTCTTTTTGCAACCGTGCTCTTTCAACTTCAAAATCAATTAAACCTTCAAGCGGTACCAAAATTTCCATTTTATTTATGATGGCATTTGCTGAATTTTTCGGACGGTTTGCTTTATCAGTAAATTCCAAAGCGCTTACTTTTGCAAGATGCTGAAGATAAGGCTGAGAGGCCAAAATAGCACTTTCATCAAAACCATTTTTTTCTTCTTTGATAACCACAACACGGGCAGATTTATTTGGCGCCACATTCATTTCACCACGGATATTGCGGACAGCTCCAACCAAACTTTGAACAAACCCAACTTCGCGCTCAATTTCCGCTGAAATAAATTTTCGACTTTCGATGGGCCATGAGGAAATCATAATACTCTCTGCATCTTCCTCATTGCGGATGTTTTGCCAAAGCTCTTCCGTAATAAAAGGAATAAGGGGATGTAAAAGTTGCAGCATGCCCTTCATCACGTAGGTTGCAACAGTCAGTGTAGCGCGTTTTTCTGCTTCATTTTCTTTGCCATAAAGCCGTGGTTTTATGAACTCCAGATACCAGTCACAGTATTCACTCCAGAAGAATGTATAAATGGATTCAGCCGTTTCATGCAGTTTAAACTGTTCCAGTCCGCGAGTTATTTTTTTAATAGCTTTCTGGTAGCGGCTCAAAATCCATTTATCAGAAAGATCAAGTAAGCCATCATCAAACGCAGACTGTACATAAGCGGCATTGGCATTTTTAATATCACTTTCTTCCAAATTCATCCAGAGAAAGCGAAAAGCATTCCAGACTTTGTTGGAAAAATTTCGTCCAACTTCAAAATCATTTTCGGAAAGATTAATGTCTTTGCCTTCTGATGATAAATCAAGCAGAGAATATCGTACAGCATCGGCGCTGTATTTATCCACCATTTTAAGGGGGTTAATGCCATTGCCGAGGGACTTGCTCATTTTTCGACCCTGCTTGTCACGAATGATGCCGTTGAAATAAACTGAGTTGAACGGTACCTCTCCGCGAAGTTCCAACCCCATCATCACCATTCTGGAAACCCAAAAAAAGATGATATCCGGGGCAGTTACGAGCGTATCCGTCGGGTAGAAATATTTCAAATCTTCAGTTTCTTCCGGCCAACCCAGCGTAGCCAATGGCCACAATTGAGATGAAAACCAGGTATCCAGAACATCCGTTTCTTGCTCGAACTCACCTTTGCCACACTTTTTGCAAGCAGTTGGTGACTCTACCGCAGCCATAACTTCATTGCAGTTTTTACAGGTGTAAATTGGAATCCGATGTCCCCACCAAATTTGGCGACTGATGCACCAGTCATGGATATTGTCCAACCAGTGAATAAATACCTTTTGCCAGCGTGCCGGGTGCAGTTTAATTTTACCCGCTTTCACAGCAGCCAATGCGGGCTCGGCCAGCGGTTTCATTTTAACAAACCACTGTTCTGAAAGGTAAGGCTCCACCACAGTGCTGCAGCGGTAGCAATGCCCAACCGAATTCTGGTGGTCTTCGACTTTTTTAAGATAGTCGCCTTCTTTCAATTCCTGCAGAAGATTCTTTCTGGCTTTCAGGCGATCCATGCCTTCAAACTTACCGGCCAGTTCGTTCATGGTTGCGTCTTCATTCATCACGTTGATCGGGGTGAGATTATGCCTGCGCCCCATCAGAAAATCGTTGGGGTCATGTGCGGGTGTAATTTTAACTGCGCCGGTGCCAAATTCCTTATCCACCATATCATCGGCGATAATCTTCAGCTCCCTGCCGACAACAGGCAAAATTATAGTTTTGCCGATTAATTTTTTATAGCGTTTGTCATCAGGATGAACGGCTACCGCAACATCTCCCAGCATGGTTTCGGGCCGCGTGGTTGCAACCGTGACAAACTGACTGGAATCCTTAACCGGGTAATTAATGTACCAGAGATTGCCGTTTGTATCCTGATGCTCTACTTCTTCTTCAGACAAAGCGGTTTGACAGCGCGGGCACCAATTGATGATGTACTTGCCTTTGTAAATTAATCCCTTTTCGAAAAGCCGGACAAAAACTTCTAAAACTGCCTTCGATAGATGGTCATCCATGGTAAAACTTAACCGGTCCCAATCGCAGCTAAAACCAAGCTTTTTGAGTTGCTCAACTATTTTATTGCCGCGGTCATTCTTCCAGTCCCAAACCATATCGATGAATTTTTCACGGCCAACATCGTGGCGACTTTGTTTCTTCTCTTTTCGGAGAAATCGTTCAACCACATTTTGGGTGGCAATACCGGCATGGTCAGTTCCCGGAAGCCAGAGCGCTTCCATCCCCTGCATTCTTTTAAAACGGATCAGAATATCCTGAATGGTATTGTTGTAAGCATGCCCCATGTGCAGCACGTCGGTTACATTTGG
>JAJDAE010000117.1 GCA_029262035.1 Candidatus Zhuqueibacterota bacterium | reverse complement strand
CGCTGTTTGCAAGAATATGACATTCTGCCAAATAATAGGTGTTGAGGCGCCCAAGCCGGGCACTGCAATTTTCCATGCGATATTTTCGTTTTCACTCCAACTTATCACGGGTTGGCCAAACGGCGAAACGCCATCCATATTCGGGCCCCGCCATTGCGGCCAGTTTTGTGAAGGTTCGCTAACTTCCTGCTTTGGCTCAGCAGACCAGGCCATAAGTAGCCCAGCTTGCATTTTAAAAAGCAGAATAAAAAACAGCGTCCAAACGGCTAATTTACTTATATTTTGGCTCATACTCTTCTCCTTTCCAGAACTCAAAAATTGCTCTTTGATCTTGCTGACCGAGTAACTTAATTGATTTAAGGCCTGACGTAACTAACTCGGCCACTGCAATTCATTTAGACTCATGGGTCAACCTGTACAATTTCGTCGCCTCTCTCAATTCGTCATCCATCTCATCATCATACTGAAAGTTCTGTACTTGCCATTTATCACCCGGCCTGTAGAACAAAAAAGAGAATCTCACGGGCTGCCTTTCGTACCTCACCATGTGATGAGATAGAAGATAATTTGAACCAATAGAAGTTTTAATGATTTCTTCATGGCCGTGATATTTGCCAACAATATTGATTAAACTCTTAAGTTGCGTTCTTAAATTCATAATTCCATCTTGATTTTTTGCCATCCATTTGTTGGTTGAAAAGACATAGTTGACGGCATCATCGGCTCCTTTCTCCTCATACAGTTTAAAAAATGAAGTAATTATTTCATCAGGAGAAGATTGAGCCTGAGTAGTATCTATATTTGTTGTAAAAAATGAAATAGCGAATACCAGCAATATAATTTTGTTCATAAAGTCACCTCCGGTTTGTAATTAATTTAATGGTTTAATTTACATGTTTATTTTGTTCAATGTCGATCAATATGGGCAAAAAAAACAAAGGATAACTTAGCCACGGATTTTTTAGTAAACGAACCGTTTAAATTCTACTATGACTTTTCCTTCAACAAATAAATCCGCCTGATACCTCAGCAACAACGACACCCTTAAACTTCACATTTATAGGATATTCAAATTCAGCCGAATGCCCTCGGTAACAATTCAACCTGTAGCGCCTTTTGGTAAACTTTCTCCAAAAAACCAATGAATGTTATAAACTTCAAAAGCAGAACCGATAATAGCTTCTGTAATGTCTTCAAATTTTAAACTCATGTCATCCGTGTTTAATCTGTGCTAATCAGTGACTTTACTTTCTTGTTCATAATACTTTAAATCAAAATTCCAGCAATTGTCGCTGTCATGATAGCTGCTAATGCGCCACCGATCATGGCTTTAAAACCAAGTTTTGCAAAGTCTTTCCTGCGGTCTTCTGCCAATATGGAAATGCCGCCAATTTGAATTGCAATGGAGCCGAAATTGGCAAAGCCGCAGAGCGCGTAAGTGGCAATGTTGAAAGAGCGTTCGGAAATGACATCTTTATATTTCACCAAATCAAGGTACGCGACAAATTCATTAAGAATGATTTTTTCTCCCAACAGAAATCCGACTGTTTGGGCGTCGCGCCACTCCACGCCGATAATCCAGGCAAAAGGTGCGCAGATCCAACCCAGGATTTTTTGTAGCGTCAAAGGCTCGCCGTTAAATGCAGGTGCGAGGGACAGCAGCCAGTTCAGCAGGCTGACGATGGCGATGAATGCGATGAGCATACCAGCGATATTAAGCGCCAGACGGACGCCTTCGGAAGCGCCACGGCAGGCAGCGTCAAGAATATTTGAATCCTGTTTGGGAACTTCTATTTTAACCTTCCCCTTGGTAGGAGACGGAATCGTTTCGGGAAACATGATTTTTGCGATGACCAATGACGCGGGCGCCGACATGAATGAAGCTGCCAAAAGGTGGCCGGGGTCAATCCCCATGCTGGCATAAGCGGCGATCATTCCTGCTGTAACCGTGGCCATACCGCCGGTCATCATAGCCATAAGTTCTGAATTTGTCATCGTGCTCAGGTATGGCCGAATCACCAAGGGCGCCTCGGTATGTCCGATAAAAATATTGGCAGAAGCCACCAACGACTCGGCACCGGAAGTATCCATCACTTTCGCCATGACTTTGGCGATGACCTTAACCACGCGCTGCATGATGCCGAGGTGGAACAAAACTGCGGTCATCGAAGAAACAAAAATAATCGTGGGAAGTACTGAAAACGCAAAAAAGTGGTCGCGGAAATTCTCACCAAAAACAAATTGGGCGCCATCGTCTGAAAAACTCAGGAGTTTTGCAACCACAACCCGGGACGCTTCGAAGACAACCTGCCCCGGTGTTGTCCAGAGAATGAGCGCGGCAAACAAAAATTGCAACCCAACCCCGCTAAGAATTAAACGTGCATTCAATTTATTGCGCTGGTTTGAAAAAAGCCAGGCCAACGCTATTACGAAAAGAAGTCCGAGAAAACTAATAAAGCGTGCCATGAGTATGTCCTGTTTGGAATTGGAATTGAAATTTTAATGTTGAAGTGCTGAAAATTCTTTTGCCAGTTTCGCGCCGGCTCGTGCATTGTGACACACCAACTCAATGTTTGCTTTCAGGCTGTCGCCGCCGGTAATCGCTGCAATGTGCGATAGCAAAAACGGCGTGATTTTTTTGCCGTGAATCTGCTTCGTTTTGGCCGCAGCCAGCGCCTCTGAAATCGCCGTCGCGATCATGCCGGGATCAAGTTCATGTTCTTCGGGAATGGGATTGGCGACAACCATGCCGCCGGTCAGACCCAAATCCAATTTGGCTTTCAACGCTTGGGCAAGTTCAGCAAAAGAGTTGACCGAATAATCCACGCCAAAGCCGCTGTTGCGCGTATAAAAAGCCGGAAAATTTTCAGTGCCGTAACCCACCACCGGGACGCCGTGAGTTTCCAGGTATTCCAGGGTCAGGCCAATATCGAGGATGGCTTTTGCGCCGGCACAGACGACGGCAACATTGCTGGTGGCCAGTTCGATGAGATCGGCGGAGATATCGAGGGTTTCCGAAGCGCCGCGATGTACGCCGCCGATACCACCGGTGACAAATATATGAATGCCCGCTTTTGCAGCAATGAACATGGTCGAAGCGACGGTGGTCGCACCGTTAAATTTTTTAGCGAGCACCAGCGGAATGTCCCGTCGGCTGACTTTCAGGAAATCGGAGCCTTTCCCGACCAATTCCAACTCCTGCTCATCCAGGCCAACCACCATCTTTCCGTTGAGAATCGCAATCGTGGCAGGCACAGCGCCTTCGCTGCGCACAATGCCTTGAACACGTTTTGCGGTTTCAACATTTTGGGGATATGGCATGCCATGCGCAATAATGGTCGATTCGAGCGCCACCACTGGGTCACCGTTGCTGATGGCCTTCTCTACCTCCGGATGAACGGAGAGATACTCAGTTGTCATTCCGAAACCTCCTGCATTTTCTCTTTAATTTTTTCTACAGAAATATTGGGGTTGACGGTCTGTTCGCAGTTTAGGGTCACGCAAGCTGCTGCCGTGGCGAATTTGCTGCTTTCCGAGATATTATAACCGTTCAGATGGCTGTAAATGAGGCCGGCCATAAATGCATCACCGGCTCCTGTATCGCTGATGATCGTCGTTTCACGAGCAGGAAGGTGCCCTGAAGCATTTTCATCGTGATAAAAAACGCCTTCGCTCCCCAAGCTAAGATACGTTTTCCGAACGCCCAATCGCATGAAATACTCAGCAACTTTTCCGAGGTCACTTGCAGCGGAAACCTTCTGTCCTGCAAGAACCTCAGTCTCTAGCTTGTTGGGTTTAATGGCATAACAATACGAAAGATAAGGCTTGATTCTCTCCGCCTTGCTGACTGAAACCGGATCGACAAAGAAATCTGTATTCTCAAAATGAGTCAAAATATATTCTAAGGTTTCCTGTCTGAGATTCGTGTCAAGCACCACTACCGCTGCATTTTCGATAGCCGGGGCACATTCTTTGATGAAGGCTGCATCGATGGCCTCGACCGCTTCCATGTGCGAAATCGCCAGGGCCATCTGGCCGCGATTATCGTGCAGAGCCACATACATGGAAGAAGCGAACCCATCCAGCAATTTAACATGCTCCACATCAATGCCGGCTTGCTCACACTCAGCGCGGGCTTGTTTGCCAAACTCATCTCGCCCAAATGCGGTAATAAGTTTGGTTTGAACACCTAGTCTCGCAAGATTTTCTGCGACGTTTCTACCAACCCCGCCAGCCGTTACGTTTATTTTACCGGGATTAGAATTAAGACGAATTAGATCGTTTTTTGCATAGCCGCAAATATCGATTGTGGCGCCGCCAATTACAACAGCCGTTTTGTCAGAAGCTGTCATAGCCCAACTATTTAACCGCGCCGGCCAGGGTATCGTGATGTTCAGCCATGAGTTCACGCAGATAGCTGCCGATAAAATTCGCGCCTTTGAAACCCGCTTTGAGGGCGGCTTTTTCATCCACTTCGGCAGGAGTATCCGCGCTTTCGGCAAAGTGCTTGATATCCCGGTAACAACCGACTGTGAAAATATCCCACTCGCTTCCCGCTAATCTGGTAAAAATCAAATTGGGATCGCGGTTGATCTCTTTCAGATAAGTATTTTCCATTTCCCGTTGTTTGAGAAGTTCTTTCTGTTTGCCGGGCAGCGCAATGAACATTTCTACATGATAGTAATCAAACTTTTCAAATGCCTGACTAAAAACTTTATAACTCGGCCCGGTGACAAAAAAATCTTCATGAAAGGCCAGTAAATCATAAAACGAATCGCCGTAGGACTTGTCCAGGAAAAAGGATGCCTTCCGCTTTGCAGCATTTTCGTTTTGGTAGTAATTTACGATTGAATTTACAGGGATGATCATCATCAAGTCCCAGTGGTCACCCTGACTGTGACGCATGAGATGTGGTTTTTCAAGGCCGTAGTCGGCGTGTTTTGCCATATCATCCTTCAATAAATCGATTAGTTCAAGCAGCTTGCCCGGAGCAGCCCGCATAAGAACGGTTTTGTAGATGTCGTCCCCAGCCATAAGTTGTGAGCTTATGCAAAGGGTAAAAAAAAGTACAAAAGTTTTAATCATGGTTTTCCCTCCTGATTGAATAGAAATCATTATGACCTTTGGTCGGAAATGTTTTTTGAATGCGTTCCTCTACAATTACAATTTAGTCTGATGATTGTATACGCTGACAAACAAATTCAGGCGCCCCATTTTTTAAGCATTGCCAATCGCAGCCTCGCCTTCAGCAAATCCGGTAAATTGTCATCCGTATTTTTCCATAAATTGAGCATGCGTTGGTAATATTGCAGAGCCTCCTGTGCCTCAATTTTAAATCGCTGGTTCTTATTCGCTGGTGGCAATGTGGCGCGGCAAAAACTTGATGGCAACGTCGCGTTTGAGTTTCGTGTCCTCAGCTTTGTAAACAATGCCCATGCCGCCGTCACCAAACTTCTCGATGATTTTATAGTGAAGGATTGTTTGCTCTATCATTATAAGCCCTACTTACAAGTTGTCCGGGAAAAACTTTTCTCCAAAAGACTCATGTTTTCCCCTGGCCTTTTCTATAATTATTTGAAAGTCCGGACTATCTCTTACAGAATCTAAAAAAGGATCACTTAACATAAACGGATAGCAGAAAAAGCCCCCCTCTACCGCTTTTTTTAACAGGCGGATACACCCCTCCTCATCTCCAAGTAAACCATAAAGATTAGCACTGTGATACCACTGTTCACCATCAGCGTAATCTGCCTGTTCATGGCGACGTGCAACAGATATTCCTTTTTCAAAATCCCCTTCAATGTACGCTTTCATTTCATCTACCCATCGTGAGAAATCACTGTCCTGCTCAAGTTCCAAAACACGGTTAAAATACTCTAATGCTTTTTCCGGTTGATTCATTCGCATATAAACCTGGCCACTAAAGCCAAAACAATAAACACCGCCATTGTCAAGTTCAAAACCTTGCAGCGCTTTCTTATAGTTACCCAAATACATATAGGTTACGCCTATAGATCTAAATCTTCTGTTTTGGGGATCAAGAGCCAGGGCTATTTCCATTTGTTCCTTCGCTTTTTCAAGAAAACCGGCATAGCGGTAGGCATAACCAAGATAAAAATGACCGTCCGCGTTGGTTGGATTTATTTCTAATGAGCGACGTAATAATGCCACAGACTTCTCGATTTGTCCGGTTTCAGTGTAGTGTGCGGCAAGCCCTCCGAGCGCACTGATCAGCTTACTGTTTAAGGACAAAGCTTTTAAATATGCCATTTCAGCACGCTTTGACTGCTTTGAATTACCGGGAATATACATAGCCAACTGTTTGAGACGAAAGCCGAGTTCTGAAAACGCAGGCGCGTAGGAGGAGTCTAACTCAATAGCTTTTTGAAGTATATTGACGGCGAGTTGATTTTCCTTGTTTGAACTTGGAAAGGCAACGCCACGCAAATAGTATTCATACGCCAGGGGATTTTGGGGTGTATCTTCATGTATTCCTAACCTTTCATCCGGTGCAAATTGAAGTTTTAATCCATTAACAATTCTTTCAGAAACGATATCCTGCAAGGTGAAAGCATTTTCATATTTTACTTCAATAAGCTCGCGCCAGAGCAATTCACTTGAGTTAACAGTTACCAATTCAACATTAAGTCGAACCAGATCTTCTTGTTTTAAATAGTTTCCGGTTAGAATATAATCTACACGCAGATCACTTCCTGCCGATGATATTTCAATGATTTCTTTTTCATATTTGCGGATAGCGCTTGAAGGCCGGACTAAAATATTTTCAAGATAAGACAAGGAACCGATGATCTGGTCAGCCAGCGCAAATCCCAGAAAATCTGTTTCTGGATCCTTGCGAATATTTGTGAAAGGCAACACGGCAACTCTCTGCATTTTAGCCACAGGATTTCCGGCTGACGTGCCGGAGTTGTTCTTTTGGGGATTAATAAAAAAGAAAGCAAAAACGGAAAGAACAACCAGACTGCCGAATATCGCAAAAACATATTTTGTTTTTGGACTTGTTGATTTATGTGGGTCAACTTTTTGCTCCGATATGCCTTTCAAGTCCTCAAGGATGTCGCGGGCGTTTTGAGACCTTTCTTGCAACTTTTTAGCCAGCATTCTGTGCACAATTTGCTGTAATTTTTCTGGTACATCCTGCCGCAAATCAGCAATCATCTCTGGCTCTTCATTCAAAATCGAATAAATCACGACTTGTTCGTAATCGCCCGGGAAAGGTAATTTCCCGGTGAGCATTTCATAGA
>JAJDAE010000116.1 GCA_029262035.1 Candidatus Zhuqueibacterota bacterium | reverse complement strand
CATTGCAATTGTAGCTGAGACCGAAGCATATTGTCCGCCTTGTGGTGCTTGCCGTCAGGTTATTGCAGACTTTTCTCCGAAAATGGAGATAATTCTAATTAACAAAAATGGCCAAATTAAAACAACGTCGATTCAGGAATTATTACCTGAAGCCTTCAGCGATTCATTCTTAAAAAAATAATTTATACAGAGGTTTGTCTTGGCCGAACGTGGAATTTTAATTGGTATTGCCGGCGGCTCCGGCTCCGGAAAAACACTTGTAGCAAAAAATATTTACGCTGACTTGGGTTCGGATAAAGTTGTTCGGGTTTGTCAGGACTCTTATTACAAAGATTTAAGCCATCTTAGCAAGGAAGAAAGATTAGCCCAGAACTTTGACCATCCGCATTCAATGGATACAGAATTATTGGTGTCACAAGTGAAAGCCTTACTTGATGGTGACAGCATTAATCAGCCTATATATGATTTTGTAAATCATGTTCGGAAACCAGGTTCCATAGCAATCGGCCCGCATTTGATCATTGTTTTAGATGGAATTTTGATATTTAATAATCCCGAATTACGCAAATTGATGGATATTAAAATCTTTGTGGATACAGCTTCTGATATTCGGCTTACGCGCCGTTTGCGCCGGGATATTCTTGAGCGGGGACGCGCGGTACAAGATATCCTTGAGCAATATGAAAAAAGCGTGAGACCGATGCATATGCAGTTTGTGGAGCCATCCAAGATGCATGCGGATATTATCATTCCGGAAGGCGGCTATAATAGAGTTGCGATCGATGTAATTAAAACGAAAATTCAGGCTTTACTTCGGGAACGAGGCGAGCTGTAAAATATTTGGAGGGGAATAAATGCTTAGTGTGGTTTCCAGAGACTTGGGGTGGATTGAAGTAATTGTAGGCAGCATGTTCAGCGGTAAAACGGAGGAATTAATCCGCCGGTTGCGACGCGCACAAATCGCACAACAAAAAGTCGCCATTTTTAAACCGGTTATCGATAATCGGTTTTCTGAAGATCATATTGTTTCACATAACGAGCAACGCATTCCTTCCACAGCTGTAGAAGATGTTTCTGAAATTATAGAGAAAGCAAAAGATGCGAGAGTGGTTGCAATTGACGAATGTCAGTTTTTTGATCCGGCAATAATTGAAATTTGCCAAAAACTAGCAAATCAACAGAAGCGCGTAATCGTTGCGGGTCTTGATCAGGATTATCGAGGGGTACCGTTTGACCCGATGCCGCAAATTATGGCAATTGCCGAGTATGTCACCAAAACTCTGGCGATTTGTGTGAAATGCGGAAACCCTGCGAATAAAACCCAGCGTGTTACAAAACAAAGGGACCGGGTTGTCGTTGGCGCTCTTGACGCGTATGAAGCGAGATGCCGTAACTGTTATGAGCATCCCAAAGAGAATTAGTTTACAGTTTTGTGCCGTGTTTAGGCCTTAGCCTGCCTCAACTTAATGATTGAACACCTTGTTTTTTTATCCAAAAATTCAACAGTTTAAAGTTAATTCTTAAAGGAGGGAATTAATGGAACGAATGATTAGTGTTTTCGGATGTTTTGTATTGCTGGGCATTGCCTGGCTTCTTTCGAATAATAAGAAAAAAATAAACTATCGTATCGTATTCTGGGGCTTGGGCTTACAGCTTATTTTTGCGGTTCTCATTTTGAAAACGGGACCGGGACAGGCAGTATTTTTCTATGCCAAAGCGGTTATAATGAAACTGTTGAGTTTTACGGATGTTGGCGCTCAGTTTATGTTTGGGAATTTGTATTTGGGCGATAAAGGAATCGCGGATGGATTGAACATGCAAGGCCCGTTACAGGTGTGGAATCCGGCAACAGAGTCTTTCGTGAATATCGGTATTGTTTTCGCCATTCACGTCCTGCCGACAATTGTATTTTTTGCAGCTTTAATGTCTATCCTTTATCATGTTGGAATAATGCAAAAATTAGTACAAGGGTTTGCTTGGGTAATGGCCAAAACCATGGGCACAAGTGGGGCAGAAAGTCTATCAGTTGCTTCCAATATTTTTGTCGGGCAGACAGAGGCGCCACTTGTTGTTAAACCATTTATTGCCAAAATGACCACATCTGAACTTATGGCTATAATGACCGGTGGGTTCGCTACCATTGCGGGCGGGGTTATGGCAGCCTATGTTCGTTTTGGCGCAGATGCCGGCCATTTAATGGCGGCAAGCGTTATGTCTGCGCCTGCAGCAATAGTGATGGCAAAAATCATGTTCCCTGAAACCCAGGAATCTGCCACCAAGGGAGATGCTAAAATTCATATTGAAAAGACCAGCATTAACGTTGTGGATGCCGCTGCAAACGGCGCTGCTGACGGCCTGAAGCTTGCCCTAAATGTTGGCGCCATGTTGATGGCTTTTTATGCATTGGTACATTTACTGGACTATGGCTTTCTTAAAACATTTTCTGTATTCGGTCTCGAAGATTTCGGCCTGAAAAAAATACTGGGATTTTTGTTTGCCCCAATAGCGCTTGTAATGGGGGTGGAAAGCGCGGATGCTTTGAATTTCGGCTATTTGCTGGGAACCAAAGTTGCTTTGAATGAGTTTGTTGCTTTTGTCGAATTGGGCCTTTGGAAAGATACCCTTTCTCCCCGGTCTTTCACTATTGGAACCTATGCTTTGTGCGGGTTTGCTAATTTTAGTTCTATCGCGATCCAGATCGGCGGTATTGGCGGTATTGCCCCGGAACGAAAACAAGATCTGGCGAAAATCGGCTTGAAGGCTATGATAGGCGGGGCGCTTGCATCTTGGTTGACAGCATCCATTGCCGGGATTCTGCTTTAGCACATTAATAATCGTTAATCGACATTCGGTGTTCGATATTCAAAAAAACAAGAGCAAATTTGAATAACGAATGTCGATTAACGAATGATGATTTAAGAGGTTGAGAGTTGATGAATAAATTTGACTTAGGGGAACGACTAATTGAGTTTTCATTCTAATCACCACCTGATGTGAACTATGATTTAAGTAACAGTAGCTCAATCAATCCTCAACTCCATCAATAATGTAAACATATCATACCTTGTAGCAAAACTGTTCACTTTTACGGAGGCATAGTCCAAATGGAATGTCATGGGCGTGGTCGTCTCAAACAATTTGGCAATCGGGATAATCGCTCCGAAACCAAATGTCGTACCCCTTTCCAATATTTTTTTACTACTCGTCTGCCGTATCTTGGGATGCCGTTCGTAAAACCCGATACGACCGGCAAAAACACCAAAGAGCTTAAGTTCAGCGCCAAGACCCCATTTCCAGATATTCTGGTCGGAATTTAAAATATTCTGATATTCAAACGTAACCAATCCTGCCCAAAGGGGCAACCCGGTATCAAGGCTGTGTTTTTTAGATATCAATTCGTATGCCATCCCCAGTCGCAATAACCGGGAAAGCGGATCAATCTGGTTCGGAATGAATTCCGCTCCCTGACCTAAATTGGACAGACTCGCCCCCAGGTTAAGCTGGCCAAGAGACGATTTCGGGCTGACAAAATCATGAATCGTATAAATCAACCCAAAGTCAGCCGCCCAACTTTGTGCATCTGCTATACCGAGTTCCTGAGAAATTAACTTGACTGTAACACCGGCTGCAAACCCGCTGGCCATTTGCCGGGCATACGAGACGCTGGCAACATAGCTAAAAGAATGCACAGAGCCAACAACCCCCGAACTCGTGAAGGTGCTCTGTCTGCCGAAATCCACATAATTGTAGGCAGCCGCAATGTTTGATTTGCCGGAAATCGGATAACTGGCCGCAAAATATTCATAATTAAATACATCGCGGAACAGGCTTGGTTTATGAGTGTAAGCCACCTGAAGCCCGGTGTTCCCCGCGATACCTGACGGGTTCCAATATTGCGCATAGGCGCCACCGCCATTGACGGCGACATAGCTTTCTCCCACCGCCACCGCCCGCGCACCCAACGATTGCGTTACAAATAAAGCCGAGGTGTTTTGGGCATGTGCCGGGTTTACAAATCCGCTGCATATTGCAGCAATGAAAAGGAATACTATTTTTCTCATTTTTTTAGTTTGTTAGAGTTCTGCAAAATATGAAAAAAAGGTGTCACTCCTGCGGATGCAGGAGTCTCCAGGGTGAAAATAATTAGTAGTTTATGAGATACCTGCATTCGCAGGTATGACAGCAAATTTTGAACATAATGGTATTTTGCAGAACTCTATAGTTTGTAACATAAACGTGTATAAAATGGCAAATGTTATCTGAGTTCTGATAGTCCCGCATACAGACTTACAAGATAGATAAAAGAGCCAACCATAACAGCAGCTGATGCCGCAAAGATGATCGTTTTGGTTTTATTATAGCGTTCAACTCTGATAGATTCTATTTCATTCAGAGCGATTTTAATTTCTTTTTCCGGCCCTGGCCGTGTATGGTGAAGCGGAGTAAAACCGAGTAAATATTCACCCTTAAATTTAGGCTTCTTGACCTTCACATTCCTGCCGGAGAGTAATTTCACATGCAGTAAAGATTCTTTTCTCAGTTCAGGGGGATTTACCGGGACTTTTACCCGCGATGCACATGCGGTGACAGATAATAAAATTGCCATGCTCAGAATCGTACCTATTGTTTTATAAGCCAATTCAGGTATTCTCTTATAAAAGTATAAACTGCCAGGCATTTGCGAAGCGCCTGGCAGCTACAAAATTCAGTTAATTAAACTGTGGCTGTGAAGAAAGAAAAAAATATAGTCCAACAACACTTAGACCTAAAGAAAAACCAACTAGTGTCAAAGTTGGGCTCTTTTCCTCTCTTTCAATGCGTTCTACTTTTTCCAACAAGATGACGACATCTTGAAAATTTTCATCTAAAACACCCAAACGCGTTTTACCATAAACAGAATCTGATTGCACTTTTGTTACTTTTATCCAATTCTTATAGCCTCTGGCTTTAACCCATACCTTTCCGTTTTCCCACCATCTTTCTTGCGGTTGACCAACAGCCACCCTTTTATAACAGCCTGTTGAACAGAACAGGATTGATAAAATAATTATAAAAGCAATAGATTTTTGAACGTTAGAAAAAACTAGATGCTTACCAGTAAATCGACTAATAGAATTACTTTTCATTTTCATTAAATTTCTTTCCTATGTTCGAGCTAAATTATTTTTAACTCTAAAATAAAATTAAAGGTCAAGTTTGGTAGAAGAGAAGAATACCATAACTTCGTGTTCAACTTTACTGCTGTAACGCTCTTTAGTTCTTAATAGTTCGCTACGGCAGTGGTCCCGGCTGAGCTGTATATAGGTCATAACCCCCATCTCCGTAAACTGAACCTATTCTGTTCCACCCTTTGTTATGAGCTGGACCCACGGGTGCATGATTTCCAATATCGACAAATGGTTGCCAATTCCAGGGAGAACCGACGGTTATATGTCCCCATGGAAGGTCGGCATTTAACCAACTCATTTCGGGGTCTTGCATATAATCATACTTATCACGCTCTTTTAATATTACAATTCCCCTTCCGTCATTTGGATTTCCATCAATATAATTACTATATGTTATTACTGGTCCGAATCCAAAGACATATTCATCAGCACCCAATGGGCCTATATTGTTCCATGTTCCAATCTCTGGGTAACTACCACCGGTGTTCAGTCCATAGTTTCCTCCAGCGGCTGTTCCGCCGATATAAACTCTTGGATGCGTATTGTCTTCTATTTCAAAATTAGGAAAGTTTCTAATTGTAACTTTATGGTGGAGGTAGTAATCTACTCGGATAAAATTTGCACTTGCTGGATCTTGAGAAGTAACTAAAACATTAATGTGTTCCCAATCTCCCTCGTGGTTATTGTATCCGTCGTTGTATGGATAAAAGAACCAATACTGAATTACGTAAGTTTGAGCATCATATTTAAATAAGTGAGCATAAATAGTGTGAGCGTAATAGTTGTTGGTCCTTTCTGATTGATATGCATTTTCCCAATCAGTGGGTCCATTCCCTGTTAACCCTGCCCATTCGAAATGCCAGATGACAAAATATTCGATTGACCCTCCAGGTGGGTCGTTCCAGGTCATTGGAGTTTGAGCCAATGAATAATCCCAGTCTTCGGTAGTTAGTAGAAAAATATCATCGACCGGCGTACCAGTTGGGTAGAGGTATCGCTTCGCAAACATACTATGTGTCATAATTTCGACAGGTTCAGGAACGATCCATTTATTTGTTGAAGCATGTGGGTTAGCAACCATGGTAGGACAAAATTTCTCTGCTAACGGCATTTCCCAAGGATCATGAACTCCATTACCGTCCACGTCGTCAATCACAGTAACTGTAGTCACAGTAAGTGTAGGATACATGTAATAACCCGTTTCAGTATACCAGCCCTGCTTGGATAAAATTTGATAATTCGAATTCGTTATGGTAACGAACATATAATCCAGGAAGCCAGGCGCTGTCAGTGGAATATAAACGTAGCCGTTTGAGTCGGTTGTGCGCACATCCCACTCATAAGCGAGGGTCGTATGCAGTTCCATCCTGACCGGGACGCCTGCAAGTGGCTGACCATCTTGATTATAAACCTGAACACTCGCGCTATATAAGGGCGCACTAACAGCGTTACCTATACTGAATAATAAAATAAACACACATAAGAAAGTTATATATTTTTTCATTTTAACACTCCATAATCCTAATTGTTCAATTCCTTTTTAAATTTTAGTAGCATCCTTCGACACGCTCAGGACACGTCCGAAAATAGTTATTTCAAAAGCAAAAGCTTACGCTGCGCCTGAAAATCACCGGCTTGGAGATGGTAGAAATAAACACCGCTCGGTAACTGCTGGTTGGCGTCGTTCTTGCTGTTCCAGGTAACATGGAATGTACCGGTTGGATAATGGTCATCTACCAGCGTCCTTACCACTTGCCCCAGCGTGTTGTAAATGCGGATTTGAACATGGTTGGCTTTTGGCAAGGCAAACTGAATTTGGGTATCGGGATTGAACGGATTAGGGAAGTTCTGCTCCAGGCTGAATATGTCCGGCAACGAACCGGAAGTTTCAGTCTGTAACTCGGTTCTTTGGGTATTTTTCTTTAAAACAGCGCCTCCTAATTCTTCTAAGTAAAATTCTTCGGCGTCTACCAAACTATCTTCAAAATCAGAAAGTTGTGGCGCCTGCGCCACGGCTACAGGGAATTGCACGGTTTCACCCGGGCTGAGGCTGAGCGGGCCAAAACTCAAAAGAAATTGATAATCACCGGGTTGGGTTGGTTCTTGCGTGGCAGCGCGTCCTGTAAGGTAACTATATTGCTCGGCGTCGGATTTAGGCGCATTTTCGGCCTGCCACCAGGCGATGTTAGGCTTGTTAACGCCTAATATTTTCGCGCCCAAAAGAGGAATTTCAGTTCCTTCAACTTTGCTGTCGTAAATAAATGGCGCTGCGCCTTTGGCAGCAAAATCGATATTATCATCAGTTGAGGATAACTCATTATTGTTGGTTGCATCAATATCTCCAAACAAACCGAGATATACATTTTCTAAAGGCTCCGCATTTTCATTCAGTGAAATTGTAAAGGCAATAACTGCAAACCTTGTGTTAACAAATCCATATTGTTCCTGTATCACAGATAGTCCCATTGGCTGATGACCATCGAATACAGCTGCATCAGAATAAGTCGTTGCAACTACCTTTTCTACCTGCTGAAAAGAGGCGTTTTCATTTACGGTTTTAGCGTCTGGCCCCCATTCCGGTCTTGACGTAATCGCATTGCCGGTTCCGGCCGTAACCCTGACTTCTCCTTTTGCGTTGGTCGCGCCAACCCATAAAGCAAAATTTGCATAGTAAGGCACATAATCAGTAAAAGTTGCATCTTTGTTGACATGAGCGGCGGCGCCAAATATGCCATAGCCACCATCGATTAGTTTAAAACCACCAACCTTTGAGAAAGTGTTTTCATCTGTGGGGCTTTGCGAAAGCCCGGCTCTAACAGTAAAGAGCACACAGCTAAAAACCAAAAACATGAATAAATTTTTTAGCTTCATAATGAACCTCTCGTTTTTGATAATATCCTTCAATTAAATCCAATTATTTAGTGATTGAACGAAAACTGCAAATCGCCCGTCTTTCTGAGCACAAAATCCCATCTATTGCTTTTCATGGCCACCGTCGCCGTGCGAAGAATCTCTCACCCAGGCAGAAGATTCTTCGCGCCTCACCTTCTTTCTCAAGAGTGAGATTTGGGGACTCGCGCTCAGAAAGACGATGCCTGAGGGTTTTCGGCCAATCACTATTTCGGGAGAAACGGGTAAGTCTTTATGGAGACTGCTAAGGTGGATGCGTCGATTTTAAAATGTTACCCATCAAAAATAACCCCTTCATATTTCTAACAGATGGATACAGGAATTACACCAAGGAAAACTCCATTGCATTCGCTTCACGAGTCTTCGTGCAAAGCTACGCAGGATTCTGCTTTTCAGCAAATCCATATGGCTACTTTCCATTCCAAATGGCTACTAATTTTTTAAAATTATATCGATGAAATATGAAATGGCAGAAGCGAGATGGTTATTCAAGCCGAAGTGATTTTCGGATTTCAGCATTAAGTTCTCGCCTTATTTTAGGAGAGGATTGAGGTGAAATTTTCAATAAAAAATTCGAAAACCGCTTCGTTAATAGCTCAAGTTTAGCAGTTTGCTAAGTCTAATTTTTTTCAAATGCTTGTCACCGCAATTTGCCTTATGCACTAAGAGTAAAAAGGTGAATTGGTCTAATATTTTCACAAAATGCATTCAAATGGAACAATGCCTTGTTCTTTTGTTATTTTATGACTTCAGTCTGATTTTATAAGCTCTATTAGCGAAAAAAAACAATAACTTAGGCAACTGTGAAACTTAAGTTGATGGTATAATATCTGAGCCGTGAACGGTGGATGAGAGATGAATTGCCCGGAGTCCGGCTTGGAGGTCAGTTGGATAACAGGATGTCTGCCGGAGAGAGTTGAAGCAATTGCCTGCGTGCTTCGGAAGGAGAACAGCTTAATTCTTTACGGAAATCCCGTGCCATATTGCTCTCCTCGCTGTAGTTGAGTTGCAAAGCGATTTCCGTATTGTCAAGGTCTGTGTATCGCATCATGTGTAAGGCCTGATAAATCCAAATCCGGCGCATGACCTGAGTGAAAGGTTTGCCAAAAGCTTGCCGGCACATTTTTTTTAAATAGCTCCGGCTGATTTTTATGCGTGTAGCCATTTGTTCTTCATTTAGTCTGTGAGGAAAGCTGTGCACGATTCCCTGGATCATTTTGCGAATATGAGGGGTGTTCACACTGCCCGGATAGCAGAATTGCAAGAACTCCTGTAAGTGGTTGCGTCGCATTGTTTCGAAAATAACTTCCTGAATTTGCTGTTTTTTCACGCTGCAGCACAGAAAACGGTCAGCGCCGTTCTTTGCGGCTAAAGCAACAAACTCCGGGTCAAGCGCCGTGGAACAGGTGAGTACCGGTACCGGCCCCGTCAACGCATCCAACTGCAAGATTTTCTCGGCGTCCCGTTCATGGGTTGAGCAAAAACACACCACCGCTGCATCCGTATCGACCTTCCTGACGATCCGCAGGAATTCTTCCTCACTGCCTGTTGGCTTCACTTCAAATACCGTGTTGAAGATGTTTTGAAAACAGGGGCAGTCCGGAAGCTGGTGGGAATACAAAACTAATTTAGGTTTTGGCATAAACCCTCATCAGTTCGACCTGAAATTGTTTGTTGAAAATCGCTCTAATGGCTGAATATTTTTTGGAGACAAACACACATTCATTCCCCTTTCACACGGCTTATATTAAGATAGTTGAAAAAAGGTGAAACGCAAGATATTTTCATCATTCGCAAAAAGCATAAAAATGAGAAGCTTACCAACGGGGCCAAAATCGTTTGGATAAATCCAAGATTTATTGTGAAATCGAAAATGCTTCTTTCATGGAAAATGGTACGTACCTGGAGCCGGTGTGTTTGGGGTTAAGGCCGGATTTGGAGGCGGGGAATTAAAGGAGTGGTGAATGTGGAATGTAGACTAACGAATGATGATTTACGGGCAAACAATAGAACTCACCCGGAAGCTCTGGCTTTACTTCTGAAGTAATCAAAAAATAGTAAGAAGAAAAATGGCAGGTACTCGACAAGTTTAACTGAAACGGGTTCCTGCCATATTCCTGTTTCCACGTACGCAGTTAAATTCCAATACGACAAGACAACCAGCCCGCTTAGCAGCAACCATGCCCGGTTTGGTACAATGACGAGAAATGGTACCATCCAGCAAACATACCATGGGTGTACCGTTGACATGAAAATGATGAACAAACCCATAAAAATCATGCCGAGCCTGAATGGCCATAGCTCACCTTTTTGAACAATGTCTTCTCTGAATCTTCTCCAAAAATATAAGACCACACCGGAGAAGGTTAGTATAATGATTATTTTTGTGACCAGTAAAGCCAGGTCGTACCTTCGGCTGGCAAAGACCTCGGGCGTAAGCGATTCTTGCTGCAGAGTCGGCAGTAAGAATGACATTGTATCGTTGTTGAGGATAGTCAAAATACCGTTCTTAAGCAGTGCAAAAATACTGGCGTTCGATTCCCATTTTGCGGTGTATGTCCGCAAGCCTGAAAACAATGCTCCGCCGGCATCTGCGTATGGTATATAAAAAACAGCGACCAATATGACAAAAATTAGTGGAATTATAAGCCTGCTTTGCTTTTTCATAAAGAACAGAATTGGTAGAAAAATCAGACTGATAAATTTTGCCAAAAATGAAAGTGCGAGCGCAACATTTGCCAGGTTTAGAGCTTTTGATGCGAGGAAGTAAAGCATCAAAGTCATAAATAAAATACCGATGCCATCAACATGCCCGCTCCCCGAAAATTCTATGATTATTAATGGATTCCAAAGATAAATCAACAATCTTTTTGGGCTGAGCGATAGTTTTTTTAGAATTAAAAACAGGAGTAATGCGGTGCCTAAATCAAATAAAAGAAAGCCGATTTTATAGGCAAATACCGATGATTTTATCATGGATATTACATGAAACACCATTTGTGCTACCGGCGGATAAATCGTGGGTACTTCTTTGTGGTTAATATTCGGATAGATTTGGTCGTCACGCAACGGACTCAATTCGTCGCTTTCAGGCGCGTGTGAATAGGGGTTTATATTGCTGGTCGAAACCCGACCATCCCAGACGTAGCGATAAATATCATCCGATAGAGACGGTGTTGTGAAAAGGATTGTAAACCGAAAAAGCAGTCCGAAAAAAATGCCAATTGTCAGAGTTTCTTTTAAAGTTATTTGTCTGGGGGTGTAATGGCTTTTAACAAAATCGGTTAACCAGGAAAACGATTTTCGGTGTTTATTGGAAAATTGTAACAGCTTATTACTTTGGCCATCAGAAGATTTGGAAAAGTCGGAAAAATAAAAAACGGCTATCCAGTAGGCTAAAAATGAGATTCCAAAAAGAAGTAAAAAAAGTGGGATTTGGGTTCTGAGGTTTCCCAGGACAACTATTGCCAGATAAGAAAATTCCGAAATCAAGGCAATGGCTACAAAGACTTGTAGGTTGCGGCTCCCTTTTTCTAAAAATTTTCTCACATCCATGATGTCTTAATTTATTCAAATTTTTACAAGATCAAATAATTATTATTTAACCTTAAGAGTTAATCCGGTATTCCGATAATCAAAGCAAGCCTTTTAATAATTGTAACCGGACAATCACATGGGTACCAACGCATCTTTGAACAAGCAACCTATCTTGCAGGTTAATCGATCTATACTATCGGCTATCAAATCTCTCACTTCACAAAATAATAACGGCTTTACAATAAAGTATAAATCGCCTGAAAAAGTACATTACATTCGGGCAGAAGAAGAGTCATTTTTTGTTGTCTTGCAAAGTATTATGGGATACGCCGGAAAACTGGCCGGCAAGGATGAAAAGATAAGCATCTCACACACAACCATGCAAGGTCGGCGGCATAATGACAAGTCTGCCCTGGTTAAGTTCTGTGTGCGAATATTTGGCCGTGGCATTTCCGAAGAGATGTTTACTACGGTAAACGGTGAGTTGCAAAGAATGAATCATGCGCTCTCTAATAATGATTTGTCTCCCGATAAGTTTGACATTGCTTTTAGTAAGACTTATTTTCGCGTGGTTGGAGGCAATGTCTGGATTCAAAGCAAGTTGAATAAGGGCATCCTGATTTATTTCACTTATCCGCTTTTACGCGAGGTTAACCTTGCCGAAATAGGGAAGCCGGAAGTAAAAGTAGTTCATACGCCCTTCACTGAAAAATTTTCTCAAAATATTATTGTTGAATAAAGATTTGCCCGGTTAATTGCTGAAATTTGTGTCCGGAATACAGATAACAACATGCTGTTTTTGTTATTGACTAAGAGATAAAAATTCCCTAAATTCCCTCCGTTTTTACAAAGATAATTCAACAATAATAGAGGCTGTTCTCAAGGTTGGATAAAGTTTGTCTTGGGCGGCCTTTTAATGTTTTTACTACTGGCAATCAGCGAACAATCTAAAAAATATGTCAACCGAATTAATTAGAAACTTTTGTATTATTGCACACATAGATCATGGCAAGTCCACCCTCGCGGACCGTATGTTGGAAATGACCGGTACGTTAAAGAGAGTAGGGCACGACCAGGTGTTGGACAGTATGGAGTTGGAACAGGAGCGCGGAATAACCATTAAAGCGCACGCTGTTGCCATGAACTATAAAGCCAGTGACAAAAAAAAATACACCCTCAATCTTATCGATACCCCGGGGCATGTGGATTTTACTTATGAAGTTTCACGTAGCCTGGCTGCCTGCGAAGGCGCTATTCTGGTTGTGGATGCTGCCCAAGGCGTTGAGGCGCAAACCATCAGTAACTTATTTCTCGCCATGGAACACGATCTGGAAATTATTCCCGTACTCAATAAAGTAGATTTGCCCAGCGCACAGGTAGAGCTTGTCTCGCAGCAAGTTGTGGATCTTCTCGGTATCGACAAAAGTGAAATTCTTATGGCGAGCGCCAAAGAAGGCAAAGGCGTTATAGAGGCATTAGAGGCCGTGGTTCAACGCATTCCGCCCCCAAAAGATGATTCACTCAAGCCATTGCGAGCGTTGATTTTTGACTCCATGTTCGACTCTTACCGTGGCGCAATTGCCTATGTTCGCGTATTTGAAGGCGAAATCAAACCCGGCATGGCCATTAATTTTTTCTCAACCGGTAAAAAATTTGAAGTATTGGAAGTAGGGGTATTACAACTTGAGAGAATCAAACGCGATACGTTAAAAGTCGGAGAAGTGGGTTATTGCATCGCCGGAGTAAAAGAGGTTGAGGATACGAAAGTCGGAGATACAATTATTTCCGCAACAAACCCGGCCAGCGAAGCGTTGTCCGGTTACCAGGAAGTTAAACCGATGGTTTTTAGCGGACTTTTTCCGTCCGACAACGATGATTACGAAGACTTACGGTCCTCGCTTGAACGGCTGAAACTCAATGATTCTTCTCTGGTTTATGAGCCCGAAACTTCACAAGCTTTGGGATTTGGATTTCGTGTTGGGTTCCTTGGATTGCTGCACATGGAAATCATCCAGGAACGGCTTGAACGTGAGTACGATCTGGATATTCTCACCACAATGCCAAACGTGGAATACCGCGCTTTCACCAAAAGCGGTGAGATGATTTTAGTTGATAATCCGGCACTTATGCCGTCCATCGGTGTGCTTGATTATATTGAGGAACCGTACATTGCTGCCGATATTATCGTGCCCACAGAATATATCGGCAACATCATGAAACTTTCACAAGACCGGCGTGGTATTTATAAAACCACTGAATATATCGATCCCACGCGGGCGAACTTGCACTACGACTTTCCACTGGCTGAGATTATTTTTGATTTTTATGACAAACTTAAATCCACCACACGCGGCTATGCTTCGTTCGATTACCATCTTTCCGGTTATAGGAGATCGGAGCTTGTGAAGCTCGATATCCTTTTGAACGGAGAAAAGGTTGATGCGCTTTCTTATATTATTTTTAATCAGAGGGCACATGAGTGGGGACAAAAAATATGCAGCAAATTAAAGGAGCTCATTCCCAGACAAATGTACGAAGTTGCGGTACAGGCCGCCATTGGCAGCAAAATTGTGTCGAGGTCAACGGTAAAAGCACTTCGTAAAAATGTGACCGCAAAATGTTATGGCGGGGATATAAGTAGAAAAAGAAAACTTTTAGAGAAACAAAAAAAGGGTAAAAAACGCATGAAGCAAGTTGGTAGTGTAGAACTCCCACAAGAAGCTTTCCTTGCGATTTTAAAAATTGATTAAAAATTTATGTAAGGCGGACTTATTTAAAAGGAGTTTTTAATGACGATGAAACGTGCCCCTAAAACAAGCAATCCCGGCAAAGATTCAGCCTCAGGAAAAAATGGACGTCCCAAGAGGAAGAATTCGTTTCGTGAAACAACGGAAGCCATTTTAATAGCGCTGTTAGCGGCTATGCTGTTGCGGGCATTTGTGGTTCAAGCTTTTCGTATACCAACCGGTTCAATGAAAGATACTTTGCTGGTTGGGGATTTTTTATTGGTGAATAAATTCGTATATGGGGTTCGCACCCCGGATCGAATACCTGTAATTGATGCCGAAATTCCTTTCATGCGATTACCCGCTTTCAAAGCACCGAAGCACGGCGACGTTGTTGTGTTTAAATATCCAAACGATCCGAAGTTAGATTATATTAAGCGATGTATCGGCACCGGCGGCGACACGCTTGAAGTGGACAACGGCAACGTCTATATAAATGGCAATCCCGAAGGAGAGGCGTTTGACCTCGGTAAAAAATTTGATCCTGAAGATGGTGCTTACGTGCGTCGAACGCGGATAAAATCTCCTTATGGTAAAACCTATGTTGTTCGTCACTATGTGGATAAAAATGTAGAACTGGATGATTTTGGCCCCGTTATTATCCCGGAGGGCCACTACTTTATGATGGGCGATAACCGTGACAATAGTTCCGATAGCCGGGTTTGGGGAACACTGCCTGGAGAAAATGTCGTGGGGGAAGCGTTGGTTATCTATTTCTCCTGGGATAAAGCGGCCGGTATGTTTAATGTGCTGGATAGCGTGCGCTGGTCCCGGGTTGCAAATTTAATTCGCTGATGTGACAGCTGCACTCTACATTCACATACCTTTTTGTGACATACGGTGCGGTTACTGCGATTTTTACACGGTAACCCACCGGCATGTACAAATTCTTCCTTATTTAACAGCTCTCAAAAAAGAAGTTGATTTTTACTCCAGTCAGGCAGAAATACAAGCGCTGCAATTTGAAACCATCTTTTTCGGCGGTGGCACACCCTCCCTTTTAACACCTCAGCAAATTAGTGATCTGCTCGAATATTTTTATTCAAAGCTGAATTTTGTGGCGTCTAAACTTGAAATTACAGTGGAGACCAACCCCAATACGGTGGACTTACAAAAGCTGTACGATTTTAAATCGGTCGGGGTTAACCGGCTGAGTATTGGCTTTCAATCTTTTGAACAGGGCGAATTGGAGTTTCTAGACAGAGACCATTCGGCGAAGGAGGCTGTGCATTGTTTCAGAAATGCCCGAAAAGCCGGCTTTGAGAATATCAGCCTTGATCTGATTTTTGGGCTGCCTGGCCAAAAGTTGAAAGCGTGGGAAAATAATCTGGAAAAAGCTATCGCCTTGGAGCCGGATCATATTTCCGCCTACAACTTGACTTTCGAGCAGGGTACGCCACTAACCGCCCAATTACAAAAAGGCAAATTCAAAACCGCACCGGAAGAACGTCAAGGTGAAATGCAAATGCAGGCCATCGAGTTTCTTGAGAAAAAAGGCTTACAGCAATATGAAATTTCAAACTACGCACATCCCGGTTTAGAGTGTTTGCACAACCAAAAATATTGGGACTACAGCTCATACCTTGGGTTAGGCGCTTCGGCGCATTCATTCATCAACCTTCGCCGCTTCTGGAATATCCGAAATTTTGTTTCCTACATGGAAATGCTCGAAAAACAGACATTACCGGTTGAAGATGAAGAAATAATTGCGGGAGAAACGCTGGCCTTTGAGCAGGTGTATCTTGGACTCCGGCAAAATACCGGCGTCTCTTTTGAGAACTACAAAAAAAGAACCGGTTTAGATTTTTTCAAAAAATATAAAAAACCGCTTGCAAAGTTTTTTGATTTGAATAAGGCGAGTATTGTTTCTTTGCGAAATGGCGATGAACAACTGAAAAGCAAATTCTTAGAAATTAAAAATGCCCATTTGAAGCTCACCCAAAATGGTCTTCTCCTGGCTGATAGTATTTGTGCCGAGTTCATTTAAATGGAATCAACGACCAACTTCTATCAGGGTTTTTTTCTCAGGTTAAGCGCCCAGTTATATTCAAGGAATTTAATCTGCACTTTGTTTTGCTGTAGAAAGTTTTGGGTTGTTTCATCAAAATACGGGTTGAGGAAATCCACCAGACTTTTACCATCTTTTTCAAAATCAGGACGATACCAATTGAAAATCTGTGAGAGGTAGAGGGTTTTCTTTTTTTTGTCGAGCCGGTTTTTTAGGGGATTTTGCAGAAACTCCCACGCAACTTGTTTTATCAGGATGTCAATATTGTCAGCGGTATAAGCCATTGCCGGTAGTAGCGGACAGCTCAAGGCCGAGCAGACAAATGCAAAATGCAGCCGCGCATCGTTAAACTGCGGAAAGGCTACTTCCTTTTCAAGCTTGTTCAGGGTGAGCTTTTGTCCTGCAACTTTTTGAGTACGGGTACTAAAGAAACCCGTTACATCCAGGACACTTGCAATCCATTCTTTGTCTGCGGGCTTGGAACTAATGATCACATTTTGGATGGCAAGCGCATTGTAAGCGTTCACCCAGAAGGCCATTTTGGTTTTTTCGTCAGGCAGAGTTTTGGGGTCGGCAGTTTCCAGCCATTTTAAAAAAGATTTGAAATCAGTATCTTTGGAAATAGCGGGATAATCAACCAGACCGCTGGTTACATGTTTTTGAAACGCACTGCTCAATAGTGCAAAGGCCTCTTCCGTCGATATTTTTTCAGATGAGCGGCCAAACAATGCGAATGGAATTCCTATTAAAAGAATGAGTGTTATTACTTTTTGAAAGGTCATAATTATTCCTTTTTTATGTTTGCTGTCTCTGGGGCGCCAGACGCACCGTCTCCATATTTCAAGATTCAATTTCAGCGAAAGCCCTGACGGGAAAAGTGCCGACGCCTTTAATTTTTACCGGCACAGCGTAAAATTTAAAACCGCTTTCCGGCACCTGAGCCAAGTTGCACATGTGTTCCACAATCAAGATATCAGCGCCAAGCAGGGTAGAGTGTACCGGCCGCTTACCTTCAGATGTGTCATCTATATTATAGCTGTCGATACCAACTAACGTGACGCCGCACTTTCGCAGAAAAATCGCTGCTGATTCAGTCAAAAACGGATGGCTTTCGTAATAGGATTCTGTGTTCCAGTGGCGTGACCAACCCGTTTCAATAAGAATCGCTTTTCCTGCAAGCTCGTGCCCTGTGAAATAATTCTCACCGATACTTTTTACGTCTGACGGTACGCGGATTTTGATTCCGGTAATACTTGCTACAGATTCAAGGTTGAGCTCGGATAAATCTTTGCCATCTTCGTAACGGTGAAACGGAGAATCGAGATAAGTGCCGGTACAGGCAACCATCTCAATTTTACTTATTTGGAAAGATGTTCCTTTCTCATAAATTTTTTGGGATGCTTCACGACTGAGATAGTCGCAAATAATTGGTGCCGGCAAGCCTTTGTAGGTGACCAGACCATCTTCAATTGTGTGACTTAAATCAATTAGTTTTTTCATAAACAGGCCATAAAGAAATTTGCGACACAGATATTTAAAGCTACCCTTTAATTAACTTAACTTCAAACAAAAATTATTTCATTATTTAGAAAAAAAAGTAACTTTCTGCAATCTGAAAAAAGTTGACTTTTGGCGTTGAATTACTATATTAGCATAATTTATTTTATAGAAATTATACGTAACGGAGCAATAGTTTGAGCGAAGCAATTAAGCAGGAAGTTCTAAAAGTTTTAGCAAATGTTCGCGACCCGCAATCGGGAAAAGATTTGGTCGCAAATGAAATGATAAAAAATTTACAAGTGGAAAATAACAAAGTCAGTTTTAGTATAGATTTTAAAAATCCGGCTTTTAAGTTCAAAGAAGCTGTGGTTAAAAGTGCTGAAAGCGCGGTTCAGACTGTTGATGGCATCGACACGATTGAGATTAAAGCGGCAGAAAACAGCCCGACCCAGAATTCGCTGAATGTTTTATCCAATCAACCCCGACCACAACAGGCACCTCCTCGTCCCCAGGCGCCGCCGCAACCAACAAAAAAACCTATCGAAAACATCAAATATATGATTGCAGTTGCAAGCGGCAAAGGCGGAGTTGGGAAAACAACTGTCGCGGTTAATTTGGCTGTTTCGCTGGCGCAAGCAGGCGCTAAAGTCGGCTTGCTGGACGCCGATATTTATGGACCGAATGTACCCATAATGATGGGGGTGGATAGTAAACTCACTTCCCAAAATAACAAAATTGCTCCTCTGGAGAAATATGGCGTTAAAATGGTGTCGGTTGGATTTATCTCTCAGGGCGATGCAGCTATTATCTGGCGCGGTCCGCTGGTAGGCCGGATGATTCAGCAATTTCTCTCAGATGTGGAGTGGGGAGAGCTGGATTACCTGATTATCGATATGCCGCCGGGAACCGGTGATGCGCAATTGACGCTAACCCAAACAGTGCCTCTGACAGGCGCTGTTGTTGTCTGTACGCCACAAGAGGTTGCTCTGGCGGACGCAAGAAAAGGCATCAACATGTTTATTAAAGTAGAAGTCCCGATTCTGGGTGTTGTTGAAAATATGAGTTATTTTGTTGCTCCCGATACCGGCAACCATTATGATATTTTTGGTCAGGGTGGCGGCAAATTAATGGCTGAAAAAATGGAAGTCCCTTTTTTAGGAGATATTCCTCTTGAATCGGCCACCCGGGAAAACGCAGATACCGGCAAGCCAATTGTTGTGGTCGATAAAGAATCTCCGGTTTCGCAATCCTTCAAAAAGATTACTGAAAGCCTTAACGCTATTCTCAAAGAAAAAGAAAAAAAGGACAGCGGAATTTTGAAAAGAGTATTCAAAATCAATTAACTTTGCATAGGGAAAGCCTGCATGAGCAGCAACGAATTAAGCGTCAAATTTTGGGGCGTACGCGGTAGTTACCCCGTTCCGGGAAAGGAAACAAATCATTTTGGGGGGAATACATCTTGTCTTGAAATCAGAGCCAACGGGCATATTGTCATTCTTGATGCGGGAACCGGCATTATTAACCTCGGCAATAAGTTGGTTAAAGAGATGAAGCAGAATGGTAATTCAGTCAAGAACCCAATGAATATCCACCTGTTTTTTTCTCATACCCATCACGACCATATTCAAGGCCTACCTTTTTTTGCACCAGCATATTTTGAAAACTGCACTTTAAATTTTTACGGACCTAAGTCTTTTTCTCACAGTTTGCACGACATTTTGGCTAATACAATGGAATCCCATTTTAGTCCCATCGAATTAGATGAGCTTAATTCAAAAATAAATATCCATGATCTAAATGAGAGTGATAACTTTAGCTTTTCGAAAAATAGCCCTACTCCAATAATTACACGAGGTAATGGAGGAGATACAGTAAAATCTAAAGACCTGATAGTGAGTTTAATGAGAAATTATGCCCACCCCAAAATCGGTACCTTTGTGGTTAAGGCGGAGATGAACGGCAAAAGCATTGTCTATGCAACAGATACTGAAGGTTATATTGGCGGTGATACCCGTTTAACCGATTTTTCGCAAAACGCCAATTTGTTGATTCACGACGCCCAGTATGATGTGCACCAATATTCACAAATGCAGGGCTTTGGCCATAGCACTTATGAAATGGCTGCCAACGTCGCCCAGGCGGCTAACGTCGAAAAACTTGTACTCTTTCATCACGATCCCGGCCATGATGATGCCCGGTTGACGGAAATGGAGACCAAGGCTAAAGCTTGCTTTGCGAATACAGCTATGGCATATGAAGGACTTGAATTAACGTTTTAACACCGGCACTATTTTTTATGTTTTTATAGACCTTATTAATAATGATAACCGAAAGCCCCCCAACAAATCCGAAACTAAAATCCGTATCTGAATCCGTAGTTGAAATGTCCGAAATTGTTTTACCTAATGATGCCAACACACTTGGCAACATACTCGGCGGCAAGGTCATGCATCTCATCGATATTGCCTGCGCAGTTGCGGCGTTACGCCATTCCCGTAAGCCTGTAGTTACAGCTTCAATGGATTCTTTGAGTTTTAAACATCCGGTTAAAGTCGGCGAGTTGATCATCATCAAGGCGTCTGTAAACCGTGCCTTTCGTACGTCCATGGAGTGCGGCGCTAAAGTTTTTTCGGAGGATCTTCAAACCGGTAAAATAATGCATACAAGTACTGCCTATCTTACATTTGTTGCTTTGGATGAAGCTAAAAAGAAACCGGTAGAAGTTGATCCCATTCGCCCGGAAACAGAAGAGGAAATTCGCCGTTGGCGCTCGGCTGCCATTCGCAGAGAATTTCGTATGCAGCAGAAGTCGCTTCTAAATAAGCATTAAACTGACTCCGGTTTCCCACTTTAATCAAGTTTTCCTAACCTCAAATTTACCTTGAAGTTTCATAAAGTTTTACCTATATTTTCAACTTCAATCAGCACTTATTAAAAATATATTTCATGTCGCTTTCGCGTCGGATTAAAAAATATGCAACTGATTTAGGATTTGATCTGGTTGGCATAGCGCCGGTACAAACCATGCCGGAACTCAATTTCTACAAAGACTGGCTCGCAGCCGGTTACGCCGGCGAGATGAAATATCTTGAACGCAATATCGAAAAAAAGTGTGATGTAACACAGGTTGTTCCGGAAGCAAAATCCGTGGTTGTTTGCGCAAAGATTTATCACACAGACCACCCGCTTTCCATAACTCAGAAAGACCCCGAGCGCGGCTGGATTTCGCGTTATAGCTGGGGGGATGACTACCACGACCTGATAAAAAAACAGCTCTTTGAATTATCTGAATTTGTTGAAAATGAAAGCCCGCAACCATTCTACAGCCGGGCATACACAGATACCGGACCAATTGTCGATCGCATTTATGCCAAATACGCAGGCATTGGGTGGTTTGGCAAAAATACCTGCATTATCAATCAGCAAATTGGCTCGTGGTTTTTCCTGGGCGAAGTCCTCACAAATATTGAGCTTGAATATGATGAGCCCGTGCCGGATCGTTGCGGCACCTGTACGCGCTGCATCGAAGCTTGCCCGACAGATGCCATTCTTGAGCCATATATTCTGGATGCAACAAAATGTATTTCATACCTGACAATTGAGTTGAAGGATGATATACCGGTTGAGTTGCGTGAGGGTATCGGAAATCATGTCTTTGGCTGCGATATTTGTCAGGATGTGTGCCCGTGGAATAGTAAGGCAGCAACAACTGAGGATTCAGCTTATCAACCAAGAATGGGTTTGGTCAATCCCGGTTTTGATGAGATGATAAATTTGAGCCCGGAAGAATTTAGTCAGAAATTTCGCAAGAGCCCGATTAAACGAAGTAAATATAAGGGTTTCATGCGCAACGTTCTAATCGCAATCGGCAATTCAGCGCAAACAAAATTTTTACCGATTCTTGAGGGGTTGTGCGAAAATGAGGAGCCGATAATCTCAAGGCATGCCTCCTGGGCTTTCGATAAACTTTCAAAAAAAAAGTGAAGTAAAATTGTCTGAAAGGAATTCCATAGTCACAAAAGAAATACCAATTTTTCCACTTCCGAATTTAGTTTTTTTTCCCAGAACGCTGTTGCCGCTTCATGTTTTTGAATTAAGGTATCGGAAAATGGTTGAAGAGGCCACAGCCGGGGATCACCTTATCGGCATGGCGCTTCTAAAAAAAGGATGGGAAAATAGTTATTTTGGTTGTCCGGATGTGTACGAGACCGCCTGTGTTGGAAAAATTCAGCAAGTGGAAAAACTCTACGACGGCAAATATAATATTATGCTTTATGGTGAGAGTAGAGTGAAAATAGTTGAATTTGTTCAGAGTCATCCTTTTAGAGTAGCCCGGGTAGAATATTTAAACGAGGGCGCTTTTAAAGAAAAGCAGTTTAATGAAAAGGAAGAAGTAAAACTATTTTTTGAACTGTTGCACAATTACTTAAATAAAATTGGGGTTGAGAATTATGATGATTGTATTAAATTTGAACCTCATTGTCTGGAGTCCATCATAAATCAAGTTGCCTCAATTCTCGATTTCACCGTTCAGGAAAAACAGGATCTACTGGAACAAAATGATATGAAGGTGAGATTCGAAAAGATTAAAATGTTAATCAATAAAAAATTAATGGCGTTAAATATCGCCAGAAAAATTAAATTTATCCCAAAAGATCCAAGTTGGAATTAAGCCATGACCGTTGAATTTGTGTGTGAAAAGTGCGACCACGATGTTTTAGTAAATTTGGATGAACAAAGAAAAGTTTCTTGTACTAAATGCCAAAAAGAATATACGCTCATACAAGGAGAAAGCCTAAAAAAAACGGACCATCTGAACCAATGTCAGGTTTGTGGCAGAGAGCATCTGTATGTACAAAAAGACTTTAACCCCAGGCTTGGTATTATAATTTTTGTGATCGGTGTGCTGCTCAGTTATCATACATATTTTATTAGTCTTGTTGTGGCAACTTTGATTGACGCCATCTTATACAAAGTCCTGAGCACTGTAACCATTTGCTACCATTGCCGGGCAGTTCATCGTGGCTTCAAAGAAGACCCTGATCATAAAGGCTTTGATCATGAATTGGCCATGAAGCTCGTTGTGGAAGAAGAAAGAGAACAAAAAACTGCTGAGCAGGAAAAAATAGCGGATTAAAAATGAATATCACATTACGTTTTTTTGGGCAACTGCGGGAACTGACCGGTAAACAAGAACATGAGATGACGGTTAAAGATAACATATTGATAGAAGATCTTGAATGGTTGCTTGGTCAAAGATTCCCCCAAATAAAAGAGCACCTGGAAACATCGAGTTTTTCTATTAATGAAGAATACGTTTCCAGGAATGCCAAGGTAAATGCCGGAGATATTGTTGGTATTCTTCCGCCAATAAGCGGTGGCGCCGAATGATTAAATTAACTAAAGAACCCATTAACACAGAAGTGATTCTCCAAAACTTGGAAGACAAAAGTACGGGCGGGGTTGTTCTGTTTTTGGGTAGAGTTCGAGATCATGCCAACAATAAAGCCGTCACCAAAATGGATTATGACGCCTACCCGAAAATGGCCGAAGGTAAGCTTGCTGAAGTTGAAGCAGAAACTCAAAAACGTTGGCCGGTAAAAAAAATCATTATTGTCCATCGTTATGGCAGCCTGGAGCTTGGCGATGTAAGTGTGGCCGTTGCAGTGGCTTGCGCTCACCGCAAGGACGCTTTTGAAGCTTGCCGATTTGCAATAGATACGCTTAAAGCCACCGTGCCGATCTGGAAAAAAGAATATTTCAAAGAAGGCTCAGGTTGGGTCGATGGTGTAATGCCCACAATGAAACAAGCCGGGGATAAGACGACGCTACAATGAGTAAATATCGTCAACATTATTTTGTTTGTATAAACCAGCGCCCGCCATTTGCGAAAGTCTCTTGCGGACCGCAAAATGGTAACCAGATTTATGCCGCACTCAAGGATGAAGTTGAGAAAAGAGGTTTAAAAGGTGAAATAAAAGTAACGGGCAGCACCTGTTTGGGACCCTGTGAAGAAGGCCCCACTATCGTCGTGTACCCTGAAGGTATCTGGTACAAAGGGGTGACAGAAGCAGATGTAAACGAAATTGTAGAAAATCATATACTAAAAAATAAACCTGTAGAACGTTTACTTTATCACCATGCTGAGTAATTTAATTCAAAGAGGAGAACCAATTAATGTCAAAAAATGTTTTGATTGTTTTGGCTCACAATAATTTCCGTGATGAAGAATATTTGTCTGTAAGAAAATCGCTTGATAGCAAAAATCACAAAATAACCGTTGCATCCACTGTTACTAAAGATGCCGCAGGATCTCAGGGTATGAAGTTGGATCCAAATTCTTTGATCGATGATATCTCGCCGGATGATTTTGATGCAGTGATCTTTATTGGCGGACCTGGGGCAAGTCAATACTGGCATGATGTGAAAGCACACGATATCGCCAAAACCATTGATAGCAACGGGAAAACCGTAGCGGCAAGTTCTCACGCGGCTGTAACTTTGGCAGTTGCCGGAATACTGCACGGCAAGAATGCTACCAGCCATGTTGCCGTTTATGAAAAGTTGCAAGTGGCCGGTGCAAATTACACAGGCAAAAAAATTGAAAAATCAGGTAACATTATTACCAGCACCGGCGCTAATTCTGCGAAGGAATTTGCTGAAGCAGTGGTAGCTGCGATTTAATGATACCTCCTGACTGATGACGGATTTTAGTAATTCATTCAATTCATACGGCGTATTTTTACAAGAGAAATTCGGACATCGGGTTCATAAAATTCCCATAAACGCCGGGTTTACATGCCCCAACCGCGACGGCACAGTTGCACAAGGTGGCTGCACATACTGTAATATTGACAGCTTTACCCCGGAAGCCGCCCGTGCAAGAATCCCAATTCGGGAACAGGTCGCAAGCAGTATAGATTTCTTAAAGCATCGATTCAAATCTAAAGCTTTTATCGCTTATTTTCAGCCTTATTCAAATACGTATGCTTCACTTTCAGAGCTTCAGGACTTGTATGGGCAGGCGCTGGAACACCCGGAGGTTGTCGGTCTTTCCATCGGTACTCGTGCTGACTGTATCGATGACGCGAAGCTTGATTATTTCGAGCAACTAGCGAGAGATTACTTTGTCACAATCGAGTATGGCATTGAATCCTGCTTTGACGAAACCCTGCGAATTATCAATCGGGGACATGATTATGCCTGCACTGTTGATGGCATCTCCCGAACAGCCAATCGTGGGATTTATATTTGCGGCCATGTGATTTACGGTTTTCCAAATGAGACCCGGGAACAGATGCTGCAAACTACGGACGAAGTTTCTAAGCTTCCTCTTGATTTCATCAAGCTACATAATTTGCATATTGTGCGTTACACCGAGCTGGCCAGACAATTCAAGGAAAACCCGTTTCATGTTTATGATTTTGAGGAATGGGTCAGTTTTGTATGCGACATCGTTGAAAAGTTAAACCCGGAATTCAAGATTGAGCGGCTGTATGGTGACGCCCCAAAACATCTGCTCATCGAACCACAATGGTGTGGAAGTAAAAGCGCTGCGGAAATTCTTTATGCGATCCAGCAAAAAATGCTCGCGAATGGAATATATCAAGGCAAAAAATTTAAGGAGCTGCAATGCAAAATAAATTAGACGGCGACCAGAAAAAAACAGCAAAAAAACATTTGGCCTTGATTGCTCTAAGTGTCGTGTCCATATTAGTCTTGCTATCGGTATTATCATTGTTTTTAAATGGGAATTAAATGGAAGAATTAATCGAAAAATTATTGCTGGAAATTGGCGAAGATCCAAAACGTGAGGGACTTGTTAAAACTCCTGAGCGGGTGGCCAAGGCTTATGACTTTTTAACTAAGGGTTATAATGAAGACCCCTGTGCTATTCTCAATAAAGCACTTTTTCAGGAAGAGTATGATGAGATGGTGCTGGTTCGGGATATTGAACTTTTTAGTTTATGCGAACACCATTTGTTGCCATTTTACGGAAAGTGCCACGTCGCCTACATGCCCGCTGGCCAAGTTGTTGGGTTAAGTAAAATTCCTCGTATTGTTGATGTCTTTGCGCGCCGATTGCAGGTACAGGAACGGCTGACTAATCAAATTGCGGATGTTTTAATGGATTGTTTAAGTCCTCAAGGTGTAGCAGTTGTTGTAGAAGCAAAACATCTTTGCATGATGATGCGTGGTGTTGAGAAACAGAATACTGTGGTAAGTACCAGCTCTTTACGTGGTGTTTTTCGGGATAATCAACCAACCCGTGATGAATTTATGCAGTTGATTAAACCTCACCGTTATGTTTAGAAGCCTCCGGTTATAACTTTCAAATTAATCATTTTCGATTACGTATAATATGGATTTTCTCCGCCTGTGTGGTCGGTGATATCCATTACGCCTTTTAGTTCCGGAATTGCTTCTTTTATCATAACTTCAACGCCTTGCTTAAGCGTAACATCCACCATGCCGCAACCCTGACAGCCACCGCCAAATCTCAGATAAGCAATATCCTCCTTCAAATCGACTAATGAAACAAAGCCGCCGTGGTTTCTAATTGCAGGATTGACCTGGTCATCCAAAACCTGTTGTACTTTATCGGCTATGGCGCCGGTTGGGCCAGCCACTTTAGTGGCATTGGGGTTCGTAATTTTAAAGCCGCTTTCATTCAGGCCCATTACATAGTCGACAATAGCGCCCTCTAACAGTGGCGCACTTTCCGGATCAACATAAACATCGAACCCGTCAAAGTTAATAATTTTGTCATCTTCTTTTTCTTCCCCGGGTTCAACAAATGCAAGACCGTAATCAATCGCCATAGGTGACATGCCTTTTTGGGCTGTTACGCGTACATTATTGCCCGTGCGATTTTCTTCTTTTAGAACGGTTAAAAATTTTGATTTGGCATTATCAGTAAAAGTAATCATGTTTTAAAATCCTCCACTCTTTAACGAGCTTGTAAAAGCTTTTGCTTTGAGATATAAATAACTTTCAAAATATATATAGTTAAATTTTTAGTTTTAGTCAACCCACCTTTCGGGGAAATTAATTTTTGTTTTGGATAGTATATGGGGTAGCAAAAGTTGGATAATAAAAAGCCTTACGAATCCGGAAATTTCTGGATTCGAGTTTAATAGTTTATCCGAATTCATAATAAATCGTTAAATGCAAACAACTGGTCGCGTCTTTTAGATAACCAAAGCGATGATAGCGCGAAAAAGTCAATTTGTGCGAATGACCAGGTGTGTGATAACATTTTAATTTTTTTCGTGGTTTGGTATTATTTTTTAACATTTTGCTATTTCGAAACTCCAGTTAGGCATGGTCTGAAGGTACATACTACCCAACCGCTAAATATACCACCCATCCTTCTAATTCAACCGTCCATCGGCTAAGTATTTTTTTCGAGCAACTCCCTCGTATATTATTCGTGTAAAACAAAAAATTCATGTACGAACGTTAGGAGGCTGTTATGAAACACTTAGTATTTACTTGTCTATTGTTAGCTTTTGCGGGCACCTTTGCTCAGGATAATCTTCATTCATTACAAGAGCAACTAAAGGCGGATCCTCAGAATGTTGAGGTATTGGTCAATCTTGCAATAGTATATCATGACCAAGGCATAGCTGGCGATAAAAAAGCCGTGGGGAAAAGCGAAAAACTGCTGAATCAAGCGCTTGAATTAGAAAAAGAGAATAGTTTGGCTCTGGCTTATTTGGGTAGTGTATATACTCTGAAAGGTCGGGACGCACTTTTACCATGGAACAAAATGAGTAATGTGGAAACGGGGGTAGACAAATTGGATAAAGCTGTTGATATGACGCCTGATGATTTGATGGTGCGCATTGTTCGTGCTACGAATAGCATGAATTTACCTTCAATGTTCCATCGCTTACAATATAGCCTGAAGGATTTCAACTACATCATTCACAGTAATAAATTTCAGCACTGGCCATTGCAAGAGCAGTCGATGGTTCATTATAATTTCGGGTTGGCTTTAGAGAAAGATAAAAACGAGCAAGAAGCGATCAAAAGATTTGAACTCGCCATGCAAATTGCCCCGGAATCCAGTTGGGCGGAAAAAGCCACTGCAAAAGTAACTTCTTACAAAAATTCAAACTAATTTGGATTTAATCATGAAAAAAAGAATCGAATTTGAAAATATCTGCAAAACTTATTCGCTGGGAAAGGTTTTGATTCCTGCGCTTAAAAATATCAATCTAAATATTACAGAAGGCGAATTTGTCGCTATCTCCGGCCCTTCCGGAAGTGGTAAGACCACCCTTCTCAATCTCATTGGACTGATTGACAAGCCTACCTCCGGGACGATTCGTTTTGAAGAGAATGTTATAACCTATAACGGCCAGTCAAAACTGCATCGTCTTCGACAGGCGAAAATTGGTTTCATCTTTCAGTCATTTAATCTTATACCTGTTCTCAACGCTTTTGAGAATGTGGAATATCCATTATTGTTGACAAAAATGTCGGCACAGCAGCGTAAAAAGCGGGTAGAAGAAATGCTTGATGAAGTCGGAATATTATCTATGCGTACGCACAAACCTCGTGAACTTTCCGGCGGCCAGCGTCAGCGTGTCGCCATTGCCAGAGCCTTGGTGCATCAGCCTAAGATCGTCCTGGCAGATGAACCTTCTGCAAATCTCGACTTGCAAACTGCCCAGGATATTCTGCAGTTGATGGCAAAATTAAATCAGGAAGAAAACGTTTCATTCATTTTCTCAACTCATGATCCACAAATCGTTAAGATCGCTAAACGTGTTGTAAGTATTCGAGATGGAAAGCTCGTTAATTAACATGGATCATCTTTCGCAATGTGAAATTTATAGATAGTGCCTAATAGGGAGTTATTATGAATACAAAATTTCTAAAGTTAGCCTTCAAGAATGTAACCCGTAATATGAGGCGAACACTCATCACATCCATGATTATGGTTTTTGGCTGCATCGCTTTGATCCTTGCCGGCGGCTTTATCAAATACTCTTTCTGGGGTCTTAGCGAAACTTCAATCCGTGGCCGGTACGGTCATTTGCAGGTTTTTCAACCCGAGTCTTTAGAGAAAGATGAGGATATACCGTTACAATACGGCATATCAAGTCCGGATAGCTTAATTAGAATTATCAGCACATTGAACGAAGTGCGTTTTGCCATGCCGCGGATCTCTTTTATGGGTTTGATTTCCAATGGTGATAAATCAGTTGCCTTTATGGGACGGGCCGTAAATCCAGAAAAGGAGCAGAAACTCACAGGGTTTAGCATGACAATGGAGTCTGGGCATCACTTGGGCGAAGATATTTTTGCACAAAATGAGGACGAAGTGATTCTCGCGAAAGGTGTGGCAAAATCTTTAAAAGCAGAGATCGGGGACTACCTGACATTAATGACCACAACGACCACCGGTGTTTTAAATGCTATGGATGTGAAAGTTGTGGGTATCTTTTCAACGGGTGTTCCGGAAATGGATGTGCGTTTTTTGAGCGTTAGTCTTTCCACTGCTCAGACGCTTCTCAACTCGGAACGTGTCTCCAATATTATTGTTGTGTTAAATGAAACCGATTCAACTGACAAAGTTGCAGCACAACTCTCTGAACATCTCAGCGGCTTTGCAATTAAAAAGTGGCATGAGTTAGCCACATTTTACCGCGCAGTCGTTAAGCTCTACAACGCTATCTTTACATTTCTGGGCATTCTGATATTTATTGTTGTTTTACTTGCTACTTCCAACACCATGATGATGTCCATTTTTGAGCGTACGAAGGAAATTGGTACGTTGATGGCCATTGGCACTTCCGAAAAAAGAGTCTTAGCAAATTTTTTGATGGAAGGGTTGGTCATCGGACTTCTGGCGAGTGCAACGGGGTTATTGCTGAGTTTAGTTCTATCTTTTGTTATCAATCAATCGGGAATTATGATGCCGCCACCGCCTGGCTCGACCACAGGATTTCCCTTGAATGTTCATTATGTAGGGAAAATTTACCTGGGGACATTTATCTTCATGCTTCTGACTGCAGTGCTTTCAACGTTATTTCCAGCATTCAAAGCTTCCCGTAAGAAAATCGTGGATGCGTTGGGGCATATTTAATGGCTGGCATTGTTAGCGAGGCAAGCCGGGTTAAAATTTAAAACAAGTGAGGCAAACATGAAAAAAGTACTTTTATTAAGCGCATTGTTTTTGGTTAGCACAATACTTTTTGCAGAAGATAAGGGAGCGCAAATCCTGCTAACCTCAGATCAGTATCGTAATGCATGGCCCTCTTTTGTTGTGCGAATACGGATCACAAGCTTCAAAAATGATAAACAAAAAAATGCAAGAAATCTTGAAGTGATGGTGAAAGGCGATAAGAAAAGTTTGGTGCGATTTCTCGATCCGGACCAGAAAGGGCAATATTTGCTGATGTTGGATGACAACATGTGGATTTTTGCCCCAAACACCCGTCGTCCTATACGCATATCGCCGTTACAGCGTCTATTGGGCGAGGCTTCCAACGGCGACGTGGCGGATATCACCTTTGCAGAAAATTACAATGCGACAAGCGTGAGAGAAGAAACCGTTGGCGGCCGGAAATGCTTTAAGCTGGAGTTAACGGCATCTAATGACAAAACAACTTATCAACGTGTGGAATATTGGGTAACGAAGACGGAGTCGCTGCCCGTTAAAGCTGAATTATACCTTGCGTCCGGGAAACATTATAAATCCGTCACCTATGATGAATTTAAAATGTTTCATAATCGTCTTACCTTAACGCAAATGACGCTGCATGACCGTTTGCGCAATAATAGCCACACGGTTATGGAATTTCTCGAATATGAACCCCAAACGTTAGCAGAAAAATATTTCAATAAGAATTATTTGACTCAGTTAAAATGAAAGCCATATCTTTTTTGATTTTTTTCGTTTTCGGACAAATGCTAATTTCATCTTTGGCCTGGCCGCAAGGAGCATTTGGCGATCATGGGAAACTCAAATATCGCTTGAGCGCTATCCATGAAACTCAATTTCAACAATTGAATTCAACACCTTTAAATGTTGACAATGAACTCGTGCCACAACCACGCTATAACAGCCTTTCCAGTGCAGATTTATTTTTAAACTGGCGCGCTTTTACTCTCGACATCAAAACAGATGCTATTTTTTCTGATCTTGAAGACGCCAATTATGAATACACCTTGAGAGAACTCTATTTTGGCCATCCCTTAGGAGACCATGTGCAAATAACTGTTGGCCGTAAAATATTAAAATGGGGCACCGGCTTTGCCTTCAACCCTACCGGTGTCGTTGAACCCGCCAAAGATGCCGGTGACCCTTCTGATCGCTTGAACCGCTTTCAGGGTCGCCCCATTATCGCACTTGATGCCTATTGGGGCAATCATTCTCTCACTTTGGTTTACGCAAACGAGCTAAAATCAAAAGGACGATTCAGATTGGGAGATGATGAGTTGGCGGTGAAATTTTATTCATTTATCAAAGATGTAGATGTCTCCTTAATTGGTCACTGGAAAGAAAAAGAGAAAATCAAATTTGGATTCAACACCGCCTTTACTTATGGTGACCATCTTGAATTGCACTCCGAGTTCATTGCCCAGGTTGGCAGTAACAAACTTTATCACCAGGTATTGGATAGCAGCGATGATCAAATCTTTTTCGGTGATTTTCCCTACACAACCAAATATCAATCCAGCAAACGGCTTTTCTACAAGCTCTTAATGGGGATGCAGTATACTTTCGATTCCGGCTTGAACTTGATGGCGGAATATTTTTATAATCGCGATGGACTTACTAGAACTAATTGGAATCAGTGGCGACGGTTTACACTTTTTCATCAAAAACAGATTCGCCAGCTTCCGCCCAATGGCGCGTCTTTCCCTGAGTTTTACAATGCGCTCAACACGCTCAGTCCCGATGGCACCATGCGGCATTATGGTTTCATTCGTGGTTATCTACCCAAACAAAAATTCGGGCTGGAGCTCATTCTTTTCGGAAACCTTGTTGATAGCAGCGGAATTTTGATACCAACTTTCAACTATTATTTTAATTCGCATTTAAACGGTTGGATTCGCGCTTCTTACTTCGGGGGGCGGGAAGATTCTGAGTTTGGTATGTTGTTTACCAAGAGCTCTTTAGAGCTAGGGTTAAGATTGTCATTCTAATCTTGGAGAGCATGAAATGAAAAACACCTTCTTTTCTTTAATAATGATAGCATTTTTTGTAAGTTGTGGCGTTGCAAACAAAATAGGATCGCCTTCGGAAGATCGACTTTCTAACTTGAATTATATAAAATCCAACTTAGAGTTTTTAGCGTCAGATGAATTGGAGGGTCGTGAAGCCACCACCAGGGGAGAAAAATTAGCTTCTCTTTATATCGCGAAAGAACTGCAAAAATATGGCGTTCAGCCGTATGGAAACGACGGAACTTATTTCCAATATTTTGATCTGAAATTAACCTACTACGGAATCGATTCTCAGATCTCATTATTAAAGTCGGACAGCACAAGAGAATTGACGTTTGATTTTGTCGAAGATTTTATTAGTATTTCGGGTGAGTATTCAGATTCTATCTATGTTTCGGATTCCTCTCATATTGTTTTCGTTGGTGATGGTAGATCAGATAATAATCATGATGATTATGTAAACTTGGATGTAAATGGTAAAACGGTTTTAATTTTCTCCGAAGCGCCGAATAGCCAGAACGATTTCTTTGAGGGCAACATAAAGGCATATTATGCCAAACTTTCCGGAAAGATATCGATTGCAAAATCCAAGGGGGCAACCGGAGTTTTATTTATTCCGGACGGGAACGTAACTTGTAACTGGGATTTATTCCGATGGACTTCACAATCCCCTTTTTTTGAATATACGAGGGAACAAAGTGATACGCTAAGCGAAGTTAAAAACATTCCGGCCTTCATTTTGAACAAAGAATCTGCAAGAGAATTTTTGGAAAGTGAAAAATACAACTATGAACAATTAGTGAGCTTGTTGAATTCGAATGAAACGCCGCCTTACTTTGAATTAGATCATCAGGTCAAGTACAACCTTAAGGTGATGCGAGAAACTAAAAAAACACGAAATGTCATCGGAGTGATTGAAGGAAATGATTCGGGCTTAAAGAATGAATTTGTATCATTGGGTGCACATTATGATCATCTTGGCATTAGAGGAGAGTTGATTTATAACGGCGCTGATGATAATGCCTCCGGAACAACTGTATTATTGGGGGCAGCGAGGGTGTTTGCAAAAAGTAAAAAGAACAGTAGACCCATTATAGTTATCTTTC
>JAJDAE010000115.1 GCA_029262035.1 Candidatus Zhuqueibacterota bacterium | reverse complement strand
TCAATTATTTCAGCATTTGCGTTGCGTAAAATCATATCATTCGGGTCGGCAATTACATTCAATGGGACGTTTCGCCTAAGCCTGACCTGGGCAATCTGGCCGGGTATCAATGTACCCTGTATCACAATTTTTGGATTATAGCTGAAATCGGCGGTATCTACTGTACCCTCACCACAAGCAGTTAGCAGGGCACTTACAAAAAACAAAAAAATTATACTTTTAAACGACATTTTTATCTCCATAAATTTCATATCACCAACCTAAAATTTAAAATTAACACCGATAGTGGGCAGGATCGGGAACATATTGACAGTATCTACCTCTTGCTGGAAATTATTGGTGTCATAGTCCAGGAACCAAACATTGCTCCGATTTCCAATGTTAAAAATTTGCAGGTACGGGAACATGGACCAACTCTTAAAACGTTTTTCCCAGGTAAGGCTCACATCCAGCCGTATATATGGCGGCAGCCGAAAATCATTGATAACAGCCGGGAATCGTTCAAAGTCGAGTCTTTCCCTCTCATTAATGTCAGGCAGAGGATTGATGTAGTACCCTGACCCTGGCACAGTAATTGGCTGCCCCGTAGTGTACACAAAAGTCAAACCAAGGCGCCAGTTGGATTTATGTTCAATTGGCAATTCTCCGCGCATGGCTCTTCGGAAATTTTTCCAGTCGATATTTGCGACAACGTTAAAAGCCTGTCTGCGATCATGTCGGGGATTGAATTCATTATTTTGGTTCACACCCTGAACTTTATAGTCGGTGATGGAATATGTGTAGCCGGCCCACCCGGTAATAGCGCCTATCTCTTTTCTAATCAGAAATTCGATTCCACGTGAGTCGCCATCCCCCTTATCAAAAACACCCAGCGTTTTCGTATAAAGAGGCTCGCCGTTTACAAAATCATCCGGAGTAATATCCACGCCAACATTTTGGTTGAAAGAATGGAGATTTTCAAAATCCTTAAAATAACTCTCGATCTCGATCTGGTAATCATCAAAGAAATCTTTGGAAATACCAACAATGTAATGTTTCGCCGAAGAGCCCTGTTGATATTGATCCGATGCCATCCAGATATCAGCCACAAAAGCTCGTGGGATACGATGCAGGTACTGAAAAAAACCACCGCCGGCAGCCTTTAGATTTACAGAATCAGTCAGGCGGTATTTAGCAGAAAACCGTGGGGCGAAATCTTTAAAGTCCTTTGCAGCATCAAAATAATTATAGCGCAACCCAAATTCTATATTCCAACGATAATTTGGCCGCCAGCTGTTATGAACGTAGCCGGCATAATATTTCGGCTTCACATCAACATCAATTTCTCCGCCCGGAAACTCCTGGTTAAAAATCAGATGCAGGTTCTTTTGTTCGAAACCAAAATTGGTCACAAAATTCTTGGAAAAATGATATTCAAGATCACCTTTAAAAGTTAGATCTGAAACGAAATTTTTTTCCACAAAATCGAGTTCATTCCCAAAATTAAAATCAGAATCAAAACGACTTGTAGTAACCCAGAAATTTGCAAACAGTTGCGGTGAAAACACGGTAGTCCAACGGATGCTACCTGTCCGGTTTCCCCAATTGTAAACAAAGCCGGCCTCATCATCAGAGTTTTGGTTAAATTCCAAATCCAATACATCCTCACTCATGTAGCCACTCACGGTTAACTTATTTCTGGGATTGATGTCGATGGATGCCTTAAGATTACCATCATAAAAATAATAATTGGGGATATCATCAATGGCCTTTGCGATGGTCTTGTCAAAATAAGTACGGCGGAAAGAACCGGAGATCGAACCGCGTCCGGGCAGCGGCATTTGCAGGGTTGTTTTGGCGCTTAACAAACTGATGGATGCCGTTCCTTCAAACTCTTCGCGGTTACCATCCAGATTTATCACATCCAGGATTGATGACAACCTGCCACCGTACTTGGCGCTAAACCCGCCTTTTGAAAGCTCCACTTGCTTTATCGCATCGGTGTTAAAAGTTGAGAATAGCCCAAAAGCATGCTCGGGATTATAAACATCTGAGCCGTCCATTAAATTCAAGTTTTGATCGGGGGTACCACCGCGCACGTAAAGCGCAGATGAAAAATCTGACACCGGCAAAATCCCCGGCAGTGTTTGTAAGGAACGCAACAAGTCGGCCTCGGCTACTTGCGGAATCGAGTTAATTTGGCGTGCCGAAAGCTTCATCTTTGAGACTTCTTTTTCAAACAACTTTTCAGCTTCGGGGATAGATTCACCCGTTACCACCACGCCCTTTAGCTCGATACTTTTTTCTTTAAGATGGATGTCGATGGTCTGGTTCTCGCCGGTTGTCAGGGTGATTTCCCATTTAGACTGAGCGTACCCAATATAATGAGCAACCAAAGTATATTTACCAACAGGTATACGCGGAATAACATAATATCCATTGATATTAGAACTACCACCGATCTGGCTGCCCTCAATGAAAACATTGGCGCCGATTAAGGCTTCGCCATTTGCAATATCATAAACAAAACCACTCACAGTAGCCGTACCGATCTGGGCAAAAAGTGGACTTCGTAAAAATATCATACAAAAAATTATAAAACAAAAAACCTTTCTCAAAACAACCTCCGCTATTTGAATTTTGATTTCACAAGCAGTCACACAAAAGTAATCGAGGATAATACACTTCATTTTTTTAAAACCCCGCAATTTTTTCAGGAAATATAAAAGAGACTATATCGTTTTTCTTTACACTTTTCTCCTTGTTTCCAAACTCCGATTTGGGAACTCAATGAGCAGAGAAACTCCATTTCTGATTTTTGAGTTTCCTGATAACTGGAGTTTGGGAATGAGAAAACGAAAAAACAAAATTTTAGATCAACCCTATGTCATAAATTTCTAAAACACTGTGGTCATCAAGAATGTAGTTTGCTGCGGAACTATACTTCCAGTGTTGAATTTCGCGCACGAGCCCACGGTCTACTGGGTTTGAATGAATGTACTCAATTTTCTGTACAAGCATTTGTTCGCTTGTGATCAACTGCGGATGGCTACCTTCTTGCCAAATTTTATACTCACTTTTGGTTTTGTAGCGCTTCTTTGCAAAAGCGAACTGATTCAAAAACCAACGTTTATTATCCTTTTTAAGTTGTGCGATTATCTCATTTGCGGTAAACATTTTTAGGGACTTAATAACGCCGGACAAATCATGCGGATGCCAAGCCACCAAATGAAAATGGTTATCGAGAATAACATAAGCAAAAACATTCAGGCCCTTTTCCTCCCTACAGAATTTAAATGAATTGATGAGAATTTTGAAATAAGTTTCTGATGTAAAGATTGGCAGCCAATCGACAATAGTCGAGGTTAAAAAATAAACCCCGGTTTTATCTATGAATTTATATCTGCTCCGCATAGTCCTCCTTTACCGTTTCGTAATTACTTTTGTTTTGTTGGATGATTCCCTGGTTTCCAAACTCCGGTTTGGGAACCCAATGAGTGGAGAAACTCCGTTTCGAACTTTTGGGTTTCTTGGGGTGCTCCTGCACAAATGCTAAACAGAGTTTAGCTGCGCCCAGAACACACTTCTTTTGATTAAAACCCCGCAATTTTTTCAGGAAATATAAAAGAGACTATATCGTTTTTCTTTACACTTTTACCGGAATCTTCGACATACATTTTTGCAGGAAATCCTTTTCAAAAGTTTCGTTATTGGGATAAACAAAGCCAAAAGTATTTTGCCAAATTTCTGCCTTTTCCATGCAGAGGTAGAAAAATACTTTATCCTGCCAGGACTCAAATTGGCGATAAAGGCGACTGAATATTTCGACCTTGACATCATCGGGGTAGGTGAGTTTTCCATGAGGATCCGGCACCAGCTCCATTTGCAATATTTTGGTCGTGTTGCCGAGATTTCGAATCTTTTTCATAGCAGGTTTGATCATGGTAATTGAACCAAAAGAAATAAACAACACTTCCGACGCATCAAACTGCTTAAGTAAAATTTTAGCAACCTCGGGGTAATCTTCATCCCAGCCGTTGTAATAAATCATCGGGTGGAAATGGAAAGAAACCTTAACGCCGCGATCCGCAACTTTTCTTGCTGCGGTGATTCTTTCATTTAAATCAGCGGTAAAATGTTCCTCGTTTGCGATGATAGTGGGCGTGTTCATGGACCAGCTGCAGACAATATTCGGAGGCAATTCTTCAGTATTTAAAAGATGATTGATATTATTGGACTTGGTTTTAAATTCCAAAAGGATGTTTGGGTTTTGCCAGGCAAAATCGAACAGTGCATCCAGATTGCCGTTACGGTTTCCCCAAATCAGTGAGTCAGAGGATTGCCCTGTGCCGAAATGATAAAAGCGATTGGGGTCAAGCTCAATATTTTTCAGCTTTTTGGCAAAGTCGGCATCAAAAGTAAAAGAGTCGCTGTAAAAAGTTTGAATGGTACAATAGCTGCAACCAAAGGCGCAGTTTTCAACTGCATCGATAGTCTTCAAATTACAACAAACTGTTTCCTCCGAAGCCACCGGACACATCCCGAAAATCTTTTTATCAGAATGCTGTTCGGCAAGTTTCAAGTGTGCGCGTTGCTTTGGCTTTTCCAGCCCTTCCGCAGGATATGTTTTTGGATTTACTTTTAAGCCGGACAAATATTCGTCGAGCCGGTTCAGGAAGACTTCCTTGGTCAAGGCAGGTTCATTTAATTCAATATGCGGATTTGTTACATTCCACCAACCTGCAAGCGTACCCTCACCCCACATGGACAAATCGCGTGCCGCTTCCACCACACGCCTGAATTCCTGAAAAGTCAACTGAGTTGCAAACGCAACATCACGGATAAATGTCTGGTTTTCATTTTCCAGTTTAGCGTAATAAGTCTGCTGAATGTAGGAGTTGTATTTTTCTGTATAGTCGAAGTTTTTTACAGCCATGGTCTCATTGAAATTTCACCAGCCAATAATAGTGAATTCGCAGATGATGATCAAGAACGAATGTCTTCTTCAACTAATTAAAAAACCTGATGAATTTAAGGAGCCAGCCGTTCCTTGAGCCAATCATTCAATTCCATGGGGCCGTGGCCATAATAAGGCCGCTTAAGTGAAACGATGTATATAGAGTCCTGGGGACTTAGATGCTGACCAAGATTCTCGAAAATCTGTTTCGGGGATTCTGTGGTCTCAACTGCAAAGCAGTTTTTTGCAAGTTGGCAGTGGGGATAATCTTCCAGAGAAGCTAGTAGCGCTTCCTGATCGCAAAGGTCGGTATTGATATTGTAGGTGACTAATAGTATTGCCATGATGCCATCCTTAGTTCTATAACCAAAAATATTAACTACTTGCAAAAAATATAAATAGCGTAAAGTGTGTAACAATTTTTCTCAAATATAAAAGAAAAGTCAAAAGATTTATGGAGCGGACTCAATTTCCGATATTTTTATAATAATTCTTAAACCATTTTCGGAATAAAATACTGTGAAATACATTTACATGATTTTGGCAATATAATGAACTCGCCTCCTTTTCGTTTTGAATTGTATCAAAATTATCCAAATCCCTTTAACCCGTCTACCGAAATTCATTACACATTGCCACAACCCGGTAAAGTAGAAGTGAGTATTTACAATTTACTTGGCCAAAAACTGCAGACGCTCGTCTCAGAAACGCAAGATGCAGGCGAACATGAAATTATCTGGGATGCGACCAACTCGTCCGGTTTACCGGTTGGCAGTGGAACCTATTTTTATTTGATTGAAGCCAACGGGAAACAGCTAATTGGAAAGATGCTGCTTTTTCGGTAAGCTATAGAAATCGTTTAATTTGAAAGCCTGGCCAGTAAAAAATGGAATGTTCCTCTTGTTTTTTCCAAGTTTTGGGTTATTATTTAGAATCAGGACAACACCAAAAAAAAGTAATAACCATTTATTATAAATTTCACTCAACGCTACATAAGTTTTTTGAAAGCCCAAAATACTCT